>JASLRF010000437.1 GCA_030744095.1 Pirellulaceae bacterium
CTACTGGGGAACTTGGGCTAAGCTCGCTTTTTCCAGCAATTTAACTGGCAACTGGATTTCATCATACCTATGTCGTAGCCATCGCTGACATCACGATCTGGCGATCAGGGCGTCCAACGCGGCATTGAACGTGCTGCTGGGCCGCATCGCGCCTGTTGCCTTTTCAACATTCGGTTGATAGTAACCACCCAGGTCCATCGCGTGCCCTTGGGCGGAATTCAGTTCGTCAACAATCTTGGTTTCACTGTCCGCAAGCTCCTGGGCGAAGTCAACGAACTGGTCACGCAACTCCAGGTTCTTCGACTGCGCCGCCAATGCCTGCGCCCAGTAGAGCGCCAGGTAGAAATGACTACCTCGATTGTCGAGTTCATTCACCTTGCGAGACGGTGATTTGTTGGTGTCCAGCAACTTGCTGGTCGCCTGGTCCAACGCTTCGGCCAACACCAGCACTTTGTCGTTGCCTGTCTTGCCGCCTAGATCTTCCAGCGAAACCGACAGCGCCAGGAATTCACCCAATGAGTCCCATCGCAAATGTCCTTCTGCTTCAAACTGCTGCACGTGCTTGGGGGCCGAGCCGCCCGCGCCGGTCTCAAAAAGACCACCACCTGCGAGCAGTGGCACGATTGAAAGCATCTTTGCACTGGTGCCCAATTCGAGGATTGGGAAAAGATCGGTCAAATAGTCTCGTAGCACATTGCCTGTAACGGAAATGGTGTCTTGCCCGTCCTTGCATCGCTGACAAGTCAGGCGCGTCGCTGCCTCGGGGGCCATGATCTGAATATCGAGCCGGTCGGTATCGTGGTTGCCCAAATACAAGTTCACCTTCGCGATCAGGTTCGCATCATGGGCGCGATTCTGATTCAACCAGAAGATCGCTGGTGCGCCCGTGGCCCGAACACGACGAACGGCCAGCTTGACCCAATCACGGATCGGTGCCTCCTTCGTTTGGCACGCTCGCCAGATATCGCCTGCTTCGACGGCATGTTCGAGCAACGTTTGGCCGGATTCATCGATGACTCGGACGGTGCCCGCCTGCGGAATCTCGAACGTCTTGTCGTGTGAACCATATTCTTCGGCCTTCTGCGCCATGAGCCCCACATTCGAGACAGTGCCCATGGTGGCGACATCAAATGCACCGTGCTCTTTGCAGAACGTAATGGTCTGCTGATAAACCCCAGCGTAGCAACGATCAGGAATGATGGATTTGGTGTCGTGCAACTCGCCATCCGGTCCCCACATTTGGCCCGAAGTGCGAATCGCGGCGGGCATGGAAGCATCAATAATGACATCACTGGGCACATGCAGATTGGTGATTCCCTTGTCGGAATTGACCATGGCAAGTTTGGGTCGCTGCGCGTAGACGGCGTCAATATCGGCCTTAATGGCGCTTTGTTGATCCGCCGGAAGTGTTGCGATCTTATCTTCCAGTGCTCTGAATCCATTGTTGGGTTTGACGCCCAGTTGTTCGAACGTGGCGGCATGCTTCTCGAAGAGTTCCTGGAAGAACACGCTGACAACATGCCCAAAGATGATCGGGTCGGAAACCTTCATCATCGTTGCTTTCAAATGCACGGACAGCAACACATCCTGCAGGCGCGCGTCTTCGATTTCGCGCGTCAGGAATTCACGCAACGTGGCTTTGCTCATCACCGCAGCATCGATCACTTCGCCAGCCTGCAGCGCAATCTTATCCTTCAGCACGGTGATGTTGCCATCCTGCCCAGTCAATTCGATGCGAACTTTTCCAGCCTCGGCCATGACATGTGACTGCTCGCTGCCGAAGAAATCACCTCTGTCCATATGAGCGACGTGCGACTTTGAATCGGCGTTCCACGCGCCCATTGAATGCGGGTTCTTTCGCGCATATTCCTTCACCGGCACCGCCACACGGCGATCCGAGTTACCTTCTCGCAACACTGGATTGACAGCGCTGCCCAGTATCTTGCCGTAGCGGGCTCTGATTGCCTTCTGGGCGTCGTTCTGCGGTTCCACTGGAAAGTCTGGTACCGCATAGCCATGGTTCTGCAGTTCCTGGATCGCTGCGTTCAATTGTGGAATTGACGCGCTGATGTTCGGCAGCTTGATGATGTTTGCATCGGGGCGCTTGACCGACTCGCCTAACTCGGACAGGGCGTCGTCTTGCCTTTGGTCATCCGTGAGATTCTCTGGGAAGTTGGCAATGATCCGCCCGGCCAGCGAGATGTCCTTCTTTTCGATCGCGACGCCTGACGAGGCCGTGAATGCTCGGATGATTGGGAGCAGTGAATACGTCGCCAGGGCAGGGGCTTCATCCGTCCCAGTGTAGATAATTTTTGAGGTTTGGGGGGGCATATCGTTTCTTGGATCTTCATAACAGGATGTTTCTTGTCCACTGAACATTCCGGCGGTTGGCAATTCCGCCGCAAGTCGCTGGTGACACATCCTACTGGACAAGTGGCATTGCGCTCAATGACGGGTCGCTCAAACGAGGAAGCTGCTCGTGAGATTATGGAATGTGACCAGATCAACGAGGGGCTCATTTTCGTCTTGGCGCGCGTTGAACCATATTAAAGGATTTTGGATACGGACCGTTATTGGATGGCACGTCAATCTGAGCGCACGATGGATCTGATGTTCGAGGATCGACAATCAGTTCAATCAGTCTTGGCTGGCGAATT
>JASLRF010000438.1 GCA_030744095.1 Pirellulaceae bacterium
ACGCATGTGTCTAGTTCATTGATCAAGCAGATTCTGCCGCTTTCGAGTGACGATAAGCTGGCGCGGTTCGTGCCGCAATCGGTGATTCCCGCACTCCGCGCCAAGGCGCCGTTTACGCCGTGAGGATTGAAGCCTGGCCCAATTCGCATGAACGATCACGAGCAGAACCAAAGACGGCCACGAATGTGAATCGCAAACCGTGCGTTCATATCAAACCACTTTAAGACAACGCGATTCAGTTGTTGATCTTCAGTGCCTGGCGCATTACGGGTTCGAAGGCATCCGCCATCCGCATGAACCCAAGGTCGGTGGGATGCGAGCTGTCGACGGTTGCCTCGCCATCGTCGCCCAGTTGACCTTCACCCTCGAGATACAGCAGGTTCTTCACGCCTGCTTTGAGCAGTTGTTCGAACGTCTCGCGGAGTGAAACGCGGCTCTCGTCATTTCGCCTTTTCCTTGATGGGATGAAGAACGAATTCGAATACGAGCGGTCTTCGGCCAGCACGATCGGCACGTTTGGTCGCACTGAGCGAATCTGCTCTACGAGCGGTTTGACGCGCTGGCGAACCAGTTCGGCCTCCATATTGGGCAAGCAGTCAATGACATACATAGATGCGTCGAGTTCCGCCAACAGCTCGGCCATTTCGAGATCCATCGTGCCGTTGCCCGAGAATCCCAGATTGATCACGGGGCGATTCAGACGGCGTCCCAAAATACTGGTGTGGACCATCCCCGGTCGCGACGCACAGCCGCCATGGGTGATCGACGTGCCGTAAAAGACGATCGGTCTTTCCGTTCCTTTGGTGCGCGGCAGTCGAGCGAGTTCAGCGCCCGCGGGGATGCCAATTTCGACTGACGTCACGCCATTGTATAGCGGCAGGTATAGGCAGAATTCATGCCGTCCTGTGGGGATTTCGCCGAGCAACTGGAGTTCATTGCTTTGTCTCGTTGGTCGACCGTTGGCTACCCATCTCCAACTGCCGCCGGGTGTCTTCACGTAAAGATCGAGTCCGCTCACGCCGGTTGCCGGCATGTGCGGCATGGCCAGGTTCGACGACGTGAGCGTCCACTTTGCCTCGATCGTTTTGGCGTCGGTGGCAAATCGCACGCTAATTCCAGCGGAATGACGGCTGAGATTCCAGACTGGCTTTCGCACCACACCCTCTGCCTTGGCGGGCAATCGATCAAATGGCGACTTGGTCTCCTGCCATCCTTGACCTTCAAGGCCGAGATGTTGGATTTCGAACCACAGGGTTTTTCCATCGTCCGAAGAACGCGCCAAATCAGCACTGACTTTGTCGTTGGCTGAAAGGAAGGTGCCACAGGAAAGGAGGCCGACCAAGATCAGAAGAAGTGAGGACTGTCGCATCGGTGCAAACTCCGATTGGTCCAACTGTCAGGTCTTTCTTAGTTCTTTTCTGCCTCTCCATCCGTTTCGCGCCGCAGATGCTGTTGCAGGTATAGGGCGCGTTCGATGTTTCGATCGGCAGTGTCGAGTTCCGATCCGCGCAGCTTTTGTAAATGCGCAGGTTGTGTGTGGATGAACAACTGATTGATGGTCGGAATCTCAATATCCTTGATCAGACCCAAGTTGACGCCCATGCGGACACTTGAAAGCAGCATCATCGTCTCTTCGCTGCTGATTGTTTGCGCACTGCAGAGCGTGCCATATGCGCGGCTCACTCGGTCATGTAGGTCCTTTTGGCTTTCCTTGACCAAGAATTCGCGGGCCTTGCGTTCGTAATCAATCATCGCGGGCACGACTTCAGCGACCTGGCCGATCAGTTCGTCTTCGCTGCGACCGAGCGTGATTTGATTGCTGATCTGGTAGAAGTCGCCCATCGCTTGTGATCCTTCGCCGTAGAGACCACGCACTGCCAGGCTGATTTTCTGTAAGCTGCGAAACACCTTTTCGATCTGACGCGTGATCACTAATGCCGGCAGGTGGAGCATAACGCTAACACGCATACCCGTTCCGACGTTGGTTGGGCAGGCGGTCAGGTAGCCAAGCGAGTCATGAAAAGCATAGGTGACGCGTGCTTCGATAAGATCGTCAATCCGGTTGATCTGCGCCCAAGCGGAATCCAAGTCCAGGCCGCTGTTCATCACTTGGATTCGCAAGTGATCTTCTTCGTTGATCATCAAGCTGAACTTTTCGCCATCATTGATCGCCACACCGCGCGGTCCGTCTGCATCGGCCAATTCGCGACTGATCAGTTGGCGTTCGACTAAGAATTGGCGATCAACGATAGGTAGGCCATCGACGTCAATGTAGCTGACGTCCGTTAGCTCTTTTCCATCTTCGACGGCATCACAGAGCGACTGCTGGATTGCAGTGCGATCCTTGTCGTCGCATTGCCGGACAAATGGAAAATCGGCCAGGTTGCGCGCCAAGCGAATACGACTGCTAATCACGATGTCGGACTCTGGGCCGGACCCTCGTAACCACTCACCGCATCGTCCGGCTAGATCTTCAAGTTTCACAATACTGTCCTATTGAAACGCCTACGAATCGCTTTGTTGCTGCTCAAATTTCTGGATCTTATCGCGTAATTCAGAGGCGCGTTCATAGTCTTCCTCTTCGACCGCTTCCTGCATGTCGCGTCGCAGTCGGATCAATTCGGTCCGTTCGTCCGTGCTGTCGTGGACACGCTTGGGGCGTTTCCCGACATGCTTCCTTTCGCCATGGATGTTCACGATCAACGGTTCGAGTTCATTGGCGAAGCAGATGTAGTCGTGCGGACATCCCAGTCGCCCTTGCTGGCGAAATTCATAAAAAGTGACACCGCAGACGGGGCATGCCTGTTGGTCCAGTCGTTGCAGATCCTTCGCCGTTTGACCAATTTTCAGTTGTTGTGCCAAAACGCCCGCCAACGTGGGAGGCGAAGGGTCCATTGATTCGTCGTCCTTGGTCAAGTAGATCTTGGCGCAGTCCTCGCAAAGGTGGAGTTCCTGGGGTTTGTCTCCAGTCAGTTCCGTGATGTGAAATGTCGCGGGCTTTTCACATTGTTGACATCGCAGCGCCATCGATCCACCTATCCCTTGGGCTGTCAATCCACTGGGGCACCCAAGTGGATTCTCCCAACATCCAATCATACCAAGACTTACGTTTCAGCTAGGATTCTAGCGGGGGCCCAAAAAGTGTCAAGATTGGTAGCAGCTGACACAACTCGACCGTAAGACGGTATTATCTCCGATCTTTCTCATCGTGGGTACCACGCCACCCCACGACGGCGTTGTGGCCCTAAACGGCGACTGATAAGCTTGAGCTCGGTGATCGTTAGGCAGCCGTTTTGGGCCGACAAAGGCGAAGAAGTACATTGTCCGCCAAGCAGGGATCCCACCACATCGGAACCATGGTGCCTTTCTGGTCCCGCCGCGCACATTTCAAGATAGACACATGCCACACTTTCCCGACATCGAGACTTTTCAACAACTCGCCACCGATCATCATCTGGTCCCTGTCTATCGCTGCCTGTTATGCGATTCGTTGACACCCGTTAGCGCCTTCCAGCGACTGGATGATGGCGGTAGTGCCTGTCTTTTTGAAAGCGTAATTGGTGGCGAGAAGGTTGGGCGCTACAGTTTCTTGGCCGCCAAACCGTATGCCGAGCTGAGTGCCCACAGCAACCGAGTCACCTTGAATACGTCGGAAGGTACCTCCGAGTTTGACTCGGCAGACCCGCTGGAGGAGATTCGCAAGCAGATCAATGCGTTGAAAGCAGCGCATCTGCCTCAGCTACCGCCGTTTGAAGGAGGTGCTATCGGCTACGCTGGCTACGATGTCGTGCGGTACACCGAACACCTGCCAAATGCCCCGCAAGATGATCGCCAATTGCCGGATCTCTGTTTTGGGTTCTACGACGAAATGATCGTCTTCGACAACGTCACCAAGACGATGTTCGTGATCGTCATGGCACGCGTTGATGATTCTGTGGCGGATCTCGAATCCGCGTATGAAGTTGCCAAGGATCGCGTTGACCGAGTGGTTGCGAAGCTCGCTGGACCGGCTGATGGGTTGACCTGTGCGGACATCGATACGACGGGCGCACCTGAAATCTCGTTCAAGTCGAATTTTGAACAGACGGAATTCGAGGATGCGGTGCGGAAGTGTGTCGAGTACATTCGCGCCGGCGATATTTTTCAGGTTGTCATCAGCCAACGTTTGGAATGCGAAGTCTCATCGAAGCCATTCGAAATCTATCGCACCTTACGTGTGGTTAACCCAAGCCCATTCATGTTTTTTCTTCGCACTCCCGATGTCACGCTTGTCGGCAGTTCACCGGAGATCATGTGCCGTGTGGTTGATGGCGAAGTGACCGTACGACCATTGGCTGGCACGCGTCCCCGGGGCAAGAACGCAGAAGAGGACGCGCAGCTTGGAGAAGAGCTTTTAGCAGACCCGAAAGAACGCGCCGAACACGTCATGCTGGTCGACTTGGGCCGCAACGATGTCGGCCGCGTGGCCGAGTATGGAACCGTCATGCTTTCCGACGTTATGTCGATTGAACGCTATAGTCACGTGATGCACATCACGTCCAATGTGACAGGCAGGCTGACGTCGAAGAACAACGCTTTTGACGCCCTGCGGGCGTGCCTCCCTGCGGGCACCGTGTCTGGTGCGCCAAAGGTCCGTGCCATGGAGGTCATCGACGAACTGGAGCGTCACCGACGTGGACCGTATGCGGGGGCGGTTGGCTATTTCGATTTCGCTGGCAATATGGACACCTGCATCGCCCTGCGGACACTGGTCGTCCAAGGCAACAAAGCCTACGTCCAAGCCGGCGCGGGCATCGTCGCCGATAGCGATCCCACACGTGAGTACCAGGAATGTGTCAACAAGGCAGCAGCCTTGGCCGAAGCCATTACCGTAGCGGAGTTGGGTACAACGTGAGCCGGTGGCATTTCCTGACGGTTGGCACAGCACATGCGACATCATTAGAGCGTTAATTCGATGCCAGCCTAATACC
>JASLRF010000439.1 GCA_030744095.1 Pirellulaceae bacterium
TGGAAGGATGTCTGGTCGTCATTACTTTTACGACATCGAGCCGGCCAGACCCCAAACCCACCAAATTTTGCGGATTCGGCCACGATCTGAGATCGTTTACTCGATATAATAATCGAACCGGCCGCAGCCTGTTGCGGTTTGTTCGCAGGCTGGGTAAGGCATTGGGATCGATCGCCTTGACTGCAAGAGGCTCGATTCTGCGAATTTACTCTACGACGGGAGACGAGCAATGGAAGAGATCAAACGACAAGTCACGACCGCTCGACGACGCCTGATCCTACAGCAGTTCCTCACCGTCGTACCCTGGACTTTGTTCGCAACTTTGCTGCTGGCCGTCTGTGCGATCGGGGCTACCAAGATCTGGCCGGTGAACGTCGATCCGACCATCTGGACTTGGTCTTGGATTGGCGGTTCGTTCGCCGCTGGCGTGTTGATTGCCAGTGTGTGGACCTACTTCGTTCGATATGACACGTTGAACGCGGCGATTGAGATCGATCGTCGATTTGGCTTGAAAGAACGTGTGTCGAGTGCCCTGTCTTTAGCTCCAGAAGAATTGGAAAGCGAATCGGGGCAAGCGTTGGTTCATGACGCATCGCGGCGCGTCGAAGTCATTGCCGTGAAGGAACATTTCGGCGTGAACGGTGGATGGCGCACGCTGCTGCCACTTGTTCCAGCGTTGGCCGTTGTCTTAGTGATGCTCCTCGCGGACGCACAGCCATCGAACAAGGCCAACGCGGCTACTGCCGAATCCCGCAGGCGGATTAAGACCGCCGCGGAGGAACTGAAACGTCGAATTTCCAAACGCCGCGAATCAGCGCAACAGAAAGGCCTCAAAGATGCAGAGGAGCTGTTCAAAAAAATCGAGCAGGGCGCGAACGATCTGGCGAACAAGAATGAAGTTGATCGCAAGAAAGCCGTGATCCAGATCAACGACCTCGCCAAGCAGATCGAAAAGCGTCGCAATGACTTGGGCGACTCGGACGACATGAAGAAACAATTCGACAAGCTCAAGAACTTGGAGCGCGGACCCGCGGACAAAGTTGCCAACGCGCTGAAGTCAGGAGATTTCAAGAAAGCACTCGACCAGTTAAAGCAGCTCAAAGACAAACTGGAGAGCGGTGATTTGAGCGATGAGGAGAAGAAACAACTGGCCAAACAATTGGGGCAGATGCAGCAGAAAATCCAGGAAATGGTCGACGCGCAAAAACGGGCCAAGGAGAAACTCGAGCAAGAAATTCAGAAGAAGATAGATAAGGGTGACTTGGAAGGTGCCAACAAATTGCAGCGAAAACTCGATCGGCTCGAGCAGCAAGATCGGCAGATGGAACGCATGGAGAAAATGGCCCAACAGATGGGCGAGTGCAAGAAATGTCTCGAATCAGGCGACGCGGCAAGCGCCTCACAGCAACTGAGCGAATTGGCATCGGAACTTTCTGAGATGCAAGCCGAAATGGATGAGCTCGAGGCGTTGGGCGATATGATGGATGAAATTGCCAGTGCGAAAGACATGATGCAAGATGGCGACGGCGACATGTTCGGCGAATTTGGTGGCATGTCAGACCAATTCAGCGATATGGTCGGCGATGGCATGGGGCAAGGCCGTGGCGAAGGATACCGCCCAGAAGAAGAAACCAAGACCGGTGAATACAACGCCCGCGAACGCGGCAAGCTGCGTCCCGGTGAAGCCGTCCGCGTCGGCGATGCGTATGGAAAAAACCGGGCTGGAAAGACGCAGGAGGGTATTAAGGAGCAGATCCTCAGCTCAATCAACGAAAAGCCGGATCCCCAGACCGAACAGCAACTGCCCAAGTCTCAACGAAAACACGTGAACGAGTACTTCAAACGCAAGCGTGATGGTTGAGTTGCCTGGCGGCTGGCTGAGAGCTTCCTACGTCACCACTGACGGTCTGCGATTGACGGTTGGTAAAGGATTTTGGACCGCAACTGTGTCGGCCGTGATTTGTGGCTCGTTCCGGTACCGTTGATGCGCTCCGCGCATGATGGACACGGCATCGGCCATCCAGGCGGGG
Organism: Pirellulaceae bacterium; assembly: GCA_030744095.1. The sequence goes on from JASLRF010000439.1 coordinate 2,031, forward strand.
CTCCGCATTGCGAAAATGGCCATTAATCGCGCTGCACGGTGATGGCGTATAATGCAATCACCACGCCTCCCGCGAGTAAGCTCCATGGTGCCCATTCAGGTGGACTGATTTCGCGTCGCACAATCCCTGAGTCCGTTGCGGGCGTAGCATAGGATTGCTGCCCGAAAGGGAAATTTGCCGCATTGGGGGACTTCGTGGCCGTTCCTTTGGACTTGGCGGGGTAAGCCACGACGGCTTGATCTACCACCAAACATTCACCACCCACAATGCACATCGAGATTCCGATTGCGATCAGGAAAGCTCGAAACATCTTCCACCTCCTTATCTGGCCAGAGGCCCCCAACAGAGGCAGAATCAATGTGCCATGAGTGGCCTCGTCGCGCAGTTGTTCCTATTATCGAAATATCGTCGATGGCGGCATGTAGGCTGCAAAGTTCAGTCGCATCGTGATTCGATTGAAGCGGATCGCGCGACAGTTGTTCTAAATAGTCCAACAGTAATACTCGCCGAGATCTCCAATGGTGATGGTGACCGTTTTGTCTAGTTCAAATAAGCAGAAAGCAACAGTTATGAGGCGTGCGAATCTGCGTTCGAGCGCACACTTGTACGCAGCCACCTCGGTCGCCACCGTCTTTGTGTTAACGATCTGCGGCTATCAGGTACGTTTGGCGTGTGGATTCGAGGCACCGCCACCGCGGACCTTGGCAGCCGAGAAACTTCATCCGTTGGGAAACAGTGGCATTTGGCTGTGCGAAGACGAGAGGCAACTACGCCAGGATCTTGCAAGTCTGCCTGCCCTCCGGCAAACCATTGAAGGGCTGCAGAAAGGCCTGACGGTCATTGTCATGGCCAATACCAAACGCTGGGCGACGAGGAATCCAGCCGCGGACGTGTCAAATGCAGTGACCGCCGCGAAGAGTAAGTCAGGGCCGCCGGACAATGCGGCACGCCATGGAGTTGCCGAATTGATGGTCGATCCGGCAAAGATTGGCGATGTGCCCGCCGTGCGACGGCATGTGATCCGACTCACCAATGTTCGCATTCAACTGGCACTGACTTTGTCACGAATTCGACGGACTTCATCAAACATGGTGACAACATATGATCGGTTAGCAAACGACCAGGCCGTTCAGGCGGCCCTCGCCGAGATGGGTGCCAATCAATGTCTCGGGCCAGCGAGTGAGTACGACTTGGAATTGCAGCGTTTACGGGACTATTTTCCCTTCGCGGAAACGAGTTGGGTGCCTGCCTACTTGCAGGGTCAACACCTGCGCTTCACGGGGATCTGCAATGAACACGCGCCGGCCACGTTCACTTGGACGTCGGATCTCACCCATGTCCTGATGACAACCGGCAGCTTTCAGGCTGCCGGGTTGCAGTTGTCTAAGAGCGCCAAGCCGATTCGATTCCAAACAATGGGATCCACAATGAACGTCTATCGTGTTCGGCTCCCTTACCTGCAGTTTGGCAGTTGCATGTTGCGCGAAGTTCCAGCCTATTTATTGCCGCCGGAATACGAATATCTGGGGAATCGAATTGGCAGACGTTCTTTTGAGGGCTGCCTGGTAAAACCAGATCCCGTACGATTGCGTGTCTCTTTCGGGTCAGAAGAATAGCGGTAAGAGTCGTTTCCACGGCTCCCCGAACGGAACCAACGTTGGGTTGTTTCCCTGGTCGACACATTTGCAGCCTGTTTCCCGCTGATTCCCAATCGAGATAAACACGAACTCTCCGACAATTCTCACACCCAAGCAGGGGTCAATTCGCCATCGCGACGATCCTGGCTATAATGTCGACAATGTTCATTTGGCGAACCGAAGCCGCCTTTTGCCCATTCCCCACGACAACCTCGGTCTGCCCCGCCCCAAAGCATGAAACGGATTGCAAGCGGGCGGTGGCAATCCCACCTGCCGTCTGAACAGACAGCAAGTGGATTCTCAACCAACAGCACGGAGAAAAAACCATGTCTCAGCTCAATCGACGTGAATTCGTCACTCAATCGCTTGCCGCCACCGGCGCCGTTGCGTTGGCCCCGCGTCTGTCCGCGGCTCAGTCGCCGAATGAGAAGATCGGTGTTGCCATCATAGGTGCCGGGGGTCGAGGCGGTTCGCACATTGGCCAATTCCTCAAAGACAAGCGTACCGACATTCTCTACATCGTCGATGTTGATGAAGCGAAGGGAAGCGCCCGTTGCGACGCGATTGCAAAGAGCCAGTCTTTCCGCCCCAAACTGTTTTCCGACATGCGTCGCGTGTTGGATGATCCGTCCGTCGATGCCATCAGCACGGCGACCCCCAATCATTGGCACGCCCTGTGTGGCATTTGGTCGATGCAAGCCGGGAAAGACGCTTACATCGAAAAGCCGGTCTGTCACAATATCGCCGAAGGTTCCGCGTTGATCGCAGCGGCGCGAAAGTACAAGCGCATCTGCCAGGTCGGCACACAGTCCCGATCGAATCCAGCGTGTCGCCAAGCAGTCGACTTCTTGCAAAGCGGTGGAATTGGCGAAGTCAATTTTGCCCGCGGACTGTGCTACAAGCGTCGCAAATCGATTGGCGCCAGGGGTGATTTCGCCATTCCAAATGGTGTCGATTTCAATCTCTGGAGTGGCCCCGCCGAATACACGCAGCCGAAGATTACCCGTCAACGATTCCACTACGACTGGCATTGGCAACGGCAGTACGGCAATGGCGATCTTGGAAATCAAGGTCCGCACCAGACCGACATCGCCCGTTGGGGGCTGGGAATCGACACGCACCCGAGCACCATCGTCAGTTATGGTGGTCGTCTCGGCTACCAGGCCGAACGTAATGATCCTAGCTACCAGGATGCGGGTGATACCGCCAACACCGAGGTGACAGTGTACGACTACGGAAAGAAGTGCATTGTTTTTGAAACTCGCGGCCTGGAAATCACAGAATCCGCCGATCAAGAATTGAACACACTTTTCGAAAGCAAGAAAGGTAACAAGATCGGCGTCGTGTTTTACGGCAGCGAAGGCTATCTGGTGCAGAGAAGCTACCGCCATTGCATCGCCTACGACAAAGATCTCAATAAGATCAAGGAATTCACTGGCGGCAACGACGACATGCACTTCCAGAATTTCTTGGATGCTTGCAACAGCCGGAAAATGGAAGACTTGAACGCGGATGTTCGCGAAGGTCATCTGTCAGCTGGCATGAGTCACCTCGGAAACATCTCTTACTATCTTGGCGAAGACAACCACGCATCCGTCGACGAAATTGGCGAGACTCTAAAAGGCATCAAGAGCCTCGATGACAATCAGAACACACTTGAGCGGACGGTTGCTCACCTGAAGGACAGCAAGGTCGACTTGAAGAAGTATCCTCTGTCGATGGGCCCAGTGCTGAAATTCGACACGACGAAGGAGACATTCCCGGATTCACCGGCGGCGACGGCCCTGTTGACTCGTTCCTATCGACAAGGCTTCGTTTGCCCCTCTGCAGACAAAGTTTAGTGTCGCCGTCAGTCGGCATCTCATTGAACAGGTCACTGTGGGTGGCCGCGGAAAACGTGGCCACCCGCCGACCATGGATCCAATTGTGTCATGAGAGGCGATGTGTCCTGAAGCGGTGTGGAGCACGCCGCAATGGCACGCATCCGACTGCAAGTCACTTGTTGTGGGGGGATTGAGCCCCTCTCCGTTTGTAACTGCACTTTCTGAGAACAGGTTAGGCTATGCGGCCATGTTGATCAGGGTTTCCGCGAGTTGGGTTATTTTTGGTGGGAGCGGCCAGAGGTCGGTGAGCATCGATAATTCATTTTGGAATACGTGCTTGCGCAAAGCTTG
>JASLRF010000440.1 GCA_030744095.1 Pirellulaceae bacterium
CGAACTTCACATTAGTTACGAAACGGTGAAGGAACACGTGCAGCACGTTCTCCGCAAGATTGGTGTGACCGACCGAACACAAGCTGCTGTCTGGGCTGTCCGGAAGGCACACCCTTGATGATTCCCGTTTCTAAAATCTCCACTGGGCCGCAATGACCAAATCTACCGATATCCGCCTAACGGACATCATTACATCAACCGAAGAGATCGGATACCGCACGCCGATCAAATTCGGTGGCCGCGTGGTCAACGATGTCGTCTTGTTCCATGTTCGCGTCGAAGCGACATCTCGTTCCGGGCAACGCGCTGTCGGTCACGGTTCGATGCCTGTTGGCAATGTTTGGGCCTGGCCGAGTCAGGTCGTTTCAACGGAACAGTCGCTTGCCGCGATGGTACAACTTTCCGAGCGAATGGCGCGAGCGGCGAACCAGTGTTCGACCACCGCGCATCCCCTGGAGATCAGCCATGAGCTTGCCGCGGGACACGCTGCAATCGTTGCCGAAGTCCAGCGAAATGCCGGCATCGATGAGGAGATTCCCAGGCTTGCGCAGTTGGTTTCGGTCAGCCCTTTGGAAGCGGCCATCTATGACGCTCATGGCAAAGCCTGCGGAAAAAATTCGTACAATGCGCTAGGCCGCGAATTCGTGAATTGCGACCTGCAACCGTACCTTGGTGACGAGTTTTCTGGCGAGTATCTTGACCAGTACACGTCTCGCTCACCGAAGAAGCGGTTGCCCATATATCATCTTGTCGGTGCCCTTGACCCTCTAACCGATGGCGACATTGCCGAACGTGTCGATGACGGCCTCCCGGAGACATTGGGCCAGTGGATTCAGGCCGACGGACTGACGCATCTAAAGATCAAACTTGCCGGTGACGACCTGACCTGGGATGTCGAGCGGGTCGTGGCCGTCGAGCATGTGGCGAACGACGCACAAACGCAACGCGGGTGCAAACAGTGGAATTACTCGCTGGATTTCAACGAGAAATGCGCGAATGTCCAATACGTTTTGGATTTTCTTGCGAGGTTGGAAGAGCAGTCTCCAACAGCGCTTTCACGCGTTCAGTACATCGAGCAACCGACGCATCGTGATTTGCGTGCCAATCCAGAAAACAAGATGCACCAAGCGGCTCGAATCAAGCCGGTTGTGATCGACGAGTCACTCGTCGATCTAGAAAGCCTGTTGCTAGCGCGCGAACAGGGATATTCCGGTGTTGCCTTAAAAGCGTGTAAGGGACATAGTGAGGCGCTCTTGATGGGTGCCGCCGCTCAAAAGTACGAGCTGTTCTTGTGCGTGCAGGACCTGACCTGCGTGGGGTCGTCGTTTTTGCATTCGGCCAGCATCGCCGCGCGAATTCCCACGGTCGCGGCAATCGAAGGCAACGGTCGTCAATACTGCCCAGCGGGCAATCGCCCTTGGGAAGCCAAGTTTCCCGGGATGTTTCAGATCAACGATGGCACGGTCGAAACCGCGGAGTTGGTCGGACGCGGCCTTGGTTTTTAATCGTTGTTGCTGAAGTTACGGGACTTCTTGGAATCCGGTGACCAGGATCCGTGATCGCGATACACATTTGTAGGCCGCGAACAAGTGCAGTGCAGTTCCGGAAAGATCGTAGAACCAAGTGCTTCTGTTGCCGGACCTGTATCGCAAACGCTCCTTGTTACCGTCCGAAAAACAACTGACGGCTAGGCGGCTTCATCATTTCCGCTTTGTGATCGGTGGATTGCCGGATCTGGATACTTCCCCGGCAAATCTTCGGCGTACCATTGCTCAAGGACGGCTTCCCAGGTTTTGCGTGTCGAGCTTTTGCCAAAGTCCGCTCGGACTTTCTCGTAGGCCGGGTGCGAGGCGGCGTACTTAACGCCAAATTTGCGCATCACTTGACCGCAGCGGCGCGGCTCGTAAAGTCGTTCGGCAAGGTGATAATGGTCGCGGATCACCTCGCGCTGCGCGAAGAGGCTCGGAGGAGGTGGTAATGGCTTTCCTGCGGCCAAGGCCCAGGCCTGCGAGAAGATCCACGGATTGCCAATAGCTCCACGTGCCACGGTTACGCCATCGACGCCAGTCTGCGACATCATATCAAGGCAGTCCTGGGCTGCGAAAAGGTCACCGCTTCCCAAAATCACATTATCACCGGCGAACTGTTTGACTTCCTTCAGAAACCTCCATCGGCTTGGTCCAACATAACGTTGCTGCACGGTACGGCCATGCACCGTTATGCCGGCGACACCCGCTCCAAGAGCGGCCTCCAGGATACGAAAGAACTTGTCGCGGCTCTCTGCGGAATCGTCAATACCGCGTCGCATCTTGAGGGTGACTGGAATCGGCTCTGGCACAGCGTCGCGTGTCCGATGGATGATCTCGATCGCCACGTCGGGTTGGCTAAGGTGGAATCCACCTCTGCAGCGACCGACAACTTTCTTGACAGGGCAGCCAAAGTTGATATCGATGACGTCAAACCCGGCCTCGACCAGCTTCGTTGCCCCGGCGGCGAACTGTGCGGGCTCGGCACCCATCAATTGCCCTCCGACAGGTCGCTGCTCGTCACCAATGTGCAGAAAGTGCCCCGTGCGCTGTCGGTTTTTCAACGCGACCAAGAACTGGTCGAGCATGACTTCACAAAGGGCGTAACTTGCACCCAGTTGCCGAGCAATCATACGCATCGGCCAATCGCTGTAGCCCGACAGGGCAGCTTGTACGACGGGGAAACCGATCGTCAATGGGCCGAATTGCAAGTCGGGAGGCATGATCAAACGTCGCTTGGATTGAGGGCATAACTGCAGACACGTGCCAGGCGAACATCGCGAGCACGGAAATCTAACTCATAATCTCATAAACGGGTAGCCGCCATCTTTGTTGAATCTGTACCGGCTGTCGTGTAGGCTGTCGATGCGGTAAAGATCTCATCCCTCGTCGGTGGCTTCATGACCTCGTTTTTGCAACGTTGTGCACCCCTGCTGATGTTATTGGCCGTTCCGACGATGGGTCACGGTCAAGCCGACGGGGACACTGATCCTCAGACTACCATCAATGTTACACCTGGGGGTGTGCGTCGCTTCGAACCAGGTGCCTGGTCAGCGCTTTCCATGAACGGCTCGAATCGGACGAAGGCCGACACGAACGAATTTGTATCCGTTTTTATTGGACCCAACTTGAGTCCCCAGTTTGCTCGACGATTTTGGCTTCCCGCTGGAACGCGGCGGCTGACCTTTGTTCCGATACTCATTCCAGAAACATCGACAACAAATCCAAGCCAGGCCTTCAGCGATTCGCCTCAGATCAGTGCGTCCATCATGCGACTAAGTGAAACGGACGGCACAGAGACGTTTGAACACAATCCGTCGGAATCGCGCATCACGGGTCAACCGCTGGTGCTGGATTACTCGCAAACGAAGTCCGGCTTACTGTTACAGCGAGCGATGCCAGACGAGACAGGGCTGGCACCGGAAATGGATTGGGACGTTTACGAGATGGCCTATAAAGCACGGGAGTCTGCCGTCGATTCACGCGTGATGATCGACTTCGGCCAGGACTTCATGCCGCCATTTCCGACCACACTGAACTCGCTTGATCAGATGGTTATCAGCGGCGAC
>JASLRF010000441.1 GCA_030744095.1 Pirellulaceae bacterium
CAAACCCAGAAGGCTCGTTGCACTACTGCCTGCTGTTGGGCGATGGAGACATCAACGACAGGGGTGAAGGCGATGAAGCGTTTAACACGCGCGTGTGCAGACTTCGCGGAGCTCAAAAGGCGTCGATGCGAAGGCCATCGCCGAGTCAGGATAGAGCTTGCGCTAAAACTGACTTTCTTTTTGATGACGGTCCGTTTGTCTATTGGGAAAGGACGCCTCCCTAGGATCAATAAACTCGGCCCCGCCCTAGTCACGGGAATTCACGGCAGATAAGCGATCGCCGGCGTCGACGATCTCGGCCATCGCCGATGGCGTCAAGCTTTCGCTAAGCCGAATACTCGCCGGTTATCGCATCAGCACATCGCGACGATGAGGAAGAGGATATTGACCGTCGGCGCCCGCGAACCGTGGCCAACTCATGCAATTTGTCCTTCAGCCTTGGAAACTCGCCTTTGCAATCCTCGCAAGTTGGATCAATTGCGAACAACGAGAATCAAACGACTGCTTAGTTTCAAGAGGGCAGATGTGCCATCGCCGCACACCGCGCGCACCGCTGCACGCACTCAAGGCAGAATCCCGCAGCAACGCCTTCCATTATGGCTCTCTGAAAGCGCCAGGCCTGCGGACACGCGATTGGCCCATGTCTTGCAGATAGACAGGTCAGAGACGGAAGTTGCGCCAAGGAATGAAAGGAGGTGCGTCATGACTGCCGTACAAACGATTCGCCAATCGCAGATCTGGATTTGGATGCTCGTCTGCTTGCTGGCAATGTTTCTGGTTCTTCCCGCGCCGACTCGTGTTGCCGGAGCGGATTCTGGGGAGCCTAGGAAACAGCCCGCCGCGACGACGTACATCATCAGCCCGTCCAGCGGAACGTTTTTCGCTGGAGCGTATCGAGGTTCCGAGCCGTACGTCAACGTCGGTAGCGAAGTCGAGCAAGGCACAGTCGTCGGCAACGTCGAGATCTGGGGCCAGTTGCATCCAGTTTACTCGATGCTGCGTGGAACGGTTGTCGAGGTGCTAATCAACGACGACGCCATGGTCAAGGCTTGGCAACCACTGTTCAAAGTCCAGGTCGAAGAAGAACCAACACCTGCTTGAAACAGGGTTTCATCATGCGTTGCAGCCGCCTTATGTGAGGTTCGCAGCTGTTGTTGTGACATCATCGATCTCCTCGAAGTTGGCCCGCGGAACTTGAGACGTTTGGCGTTCTATTCGCTGACGTACCAGCGGATTGCATACCGTTTTGAATCGCGCCGGAACTTTAACGTATAGGGGTCGCATAGCCAGCGGGCCACGAGGCCGTCGGTGCGTGGCATCAGCCAACCAAAATCCCAGACGCAGCTTTCGTAACCTAGTGGGATCGACGCCCTCGTCCGGACGACGGGGTTGGCGGACGCCATAAACAACTGTTGTTTGGTGTAGTAGTAACACGCGCCGAGATGCACGAATACTTCGTGGTCCATCGGTGGGCCTTCATCAGATGTCAGGTCGTCGCACAGACTGCGGACGGCAACTTTCACCTCAGCGCCGTGAGCGAACGTGTCCGCCAGCTCGTTCACATCACCGTCGATCACGGTTCCGTCGGCGTCGTGGGACAACACTTCCCGCCATATGGGGCGAACCAGGAAGTGGAAGTACTCGAAGTCGTATATGAATTTGCTGCTGGGGGCGTTGGTGTCGGCGTCAAAACTTTCCAGCTCATGATATTTGGGCATTTCCGGCCAGTCGTTGATTGGCGAAGGACCGGGCTGACCTGTTGCCGAGCGCTCATCGAAGAATGGTCGAGCAATCGCCTGATGACCGTCCTGATTGTAGAGGAAGAACGACATTGACTCGCGCGGGCCAAAACCATCCGGCAAAGCAATCGGCATCCGTAGGTTTTCGATCCCCGCGACCCAGCGATCTTCCATCAAGTAAGTGATCCGAAAATCCATGACTTCCCGGATCAGTTCGTCGCTCTCTGACGAAGGATCGATGTGTTCGTTGTGCCGAAATGCAGTCCCGACACGTAAGTCTGCTCCAGTGCGAATCGCGCGCGTCAGTTCCTCAGTGCTACCGGAATCCGGACGACGATTCCTATCGAGCGAGAGGGCGCACTGCCACGAGTTAGTCATGTTGATATTCCTGCTCGATAGTCGTTGATCGCTCCGCGATCTAAACGATTCGTTCGCGGAGTGAATCACGACGAACAGCGCTCGCGACGAACAGCGCTCGCGATTCGCCAATTCCCGTTGCGATCGCACGCGGCGTAGTACATGCGATATTGACCGTCTCCGATTTCGACTAGCGACATATCTTCCGAGTGTACTGCATCCAGTTCTTCTCTGTTGTAGCCGCCACCCTCGATGACGCAGCCAGCCCGCTTCCAAACGAGTCCGTCCTGCGAGTGTGCCGTGAAGATACGGGATCGATAGCCTGCCATATCCGATGCGATCGACGCGGCGGCAAAGTCCTCGCTGAGCCCCGTGTTTGCTGCGTCAGGATCACGACTGGGGTGCAACGGCACCTCGGTTCCCGCCGGAACGTCCTGCCATGCAGAAAAGAACATGGTCCAGCGGTCATCTTTGCCTTGTGGTGCGATGACTTCTGCCGCCGTAATTCCAGCCGTGTCATATTCCGCCTGCCCGTCGCGCAATCGATAACCAGGTTCGAGCGCAAAGTTAAGGCCATCAGAACTCGCTGCGCTGACAATACTTTGACGCCGATCTTCCACACGTTCTGACGCGAAGCAATAGATCCGCCCGTGGCCGTCCGGCACTATGAGATATCGTGGTCCGCCGACGCCGTCAAAGCCTGCAAGCCGGATTCCGCCTTCATGCTTCCAATGCAACAGGTCATCAGACATGGCGCTGCAGATGACGGTTGGACGGTCGGCCGACCCACGCGATTCGAAATACATTCGCCAGCCGCCGTCAGCGCAGCGAGCGACCGTCGGCGAAAGCACTCGAAGCGCCATATGTGGCACAGCAGGTTGCGGCGCGACTCGAATGCCGGGCTCTGGACTGAACTGCAGGCCGTCTTCAGAAAACGCGCTTAGGATATATCCCTGACACGTTGCGTAAGGCTTCGCGGGTCCGACGGCCGTGTAGAAAATCCGGTAGCCACCTTCGGGCACACGCACCACGCACGGCGCCTGGACCTTCAGTTGATCGAGCGGTCGCGCTCCTTGCACGCGCGGGCCCGGTTCTTTTCGCCATCGGTGTGTGATACTCATCGAGAGCTTCAATGGGCGCTCGCCTTCGGGCGAAGTGCCGAGCGCACCGCGAATGCACCCTTCTACCAGAACGCGACGAGATTGAGAAAACTGACGATGCCGATCAACAAACCTGTCCAGATCAGAGGCCGCTTGTACCACGGCAATCCGCTCGCCGGAACGGAAAACGGATAAGCAGGCATCTGTGGCATATCCTCGAGGGACCGTTCAATCCACGTGTCCTTGGTCGCTTCAATTCGGCGGAGCGAGAGTGCCGTCGGCTTCGACTTGACATTCCTGTGCGACCGATAAACCAAGCCGGCGATTTCCTTAGGATCGGCCCAGCCAAACAGCAGAGTGGTGACCAGCATCGCCACAGCCGTCAACAGGATACTCCAGAGACAACCCCACCATTCGTTGGTCCATTGAAGCGGCAATCCGAGGCCCAGCGGAGAATTGAGCAGTCGGCTTATGCCACTTGTGACTCCCACGATCAATCCGACCGAGCCGGACAGCCGATGGACCGGAGTCAGGATCCCCATCATGTAGACCGTCAACAATGGTACGGCCGTCACTCCCACCAGCTTCACGTAGAGTCTCACCATGCCGTCTTCGAGGAACGGCACGTAGACAAACGATACACCGATCACGGCAAACGTGGCCAGCCGCGAGACCCGCAGATAATGCCGGTCGTCGGCGTATTTGACGAAAAACCGTGCATAGAGATCGCGCGTGAACACAGCCGAGACGGCCGACCCGATGGAGTCGTAGGTCGAGATGCCTCCAGCCAGCAACCCAGCGACCACAATGCCGGTCAGCCCCATCTGCATTGGCAGCAGAAACTCGCGCACAAGGAGCGGGAAGATCTGGTCGCCCGAACCAAGATCGGGAAACACGGCCCGTCCCAGAATGCCGAGGGTCACGTTGAACCACATGACACCGGCCGTCAGCGAAGCCGCCATCACCGCGGCCATCTTGATGTCCCACTCGGATCGGCACGATAGCATGCGCATGGCCTGCGAGTGGTTCACGACACAGTAGGCGGTCAGAAAAACGATCCAACCCACCAGGACCAGCGACGGAGGCACACCCGTCTCTAAATGTCCGCCGACGTGGAGCATGGCGTTGGCTACTTTCTGATCGACTTCGGCTTTGGCCAGCCGCTGTTCAAAACCGTTCCAGCCACCGATCGCTGTAAAAACCGTGAACCACAGGACCAGCGACGCGACCACCATCACCACCGATTGCGCGGCGTCCGTGATGGCAACCGACTTCAATCCTCCGCTGGCCGTGTAAGCCGCGGCACCGCAGGCAACTGCCACCACCAACCACCACGTCTGTGTTCCCCAGTCTGTCAAGATGCTGAAAGTCAGATAGAGGGAATAGGCAACGTTCGCCAAGACATTCGTACGGTACTGAATCTGGATCAGGACGCTGATGATGCGAGTCACCGGCCCGAATCGATATTCCAAGTACTCGGCGTTCGTGAACATGCCCGTACGGTACATCGGCAGCAAAACGACGTACGCCACCGTGATCCACCCGATGGTTAACCCCAGCCACCACGGAGAGATGTAGGACATGCCATTGCGGTACGCGGCTCCGGCCACAGCGACGTAGTCGCCGCTGTCGACCGCCGTTGCGAACATCGAAAGGCCGACGATCCACCATGGAAGCCCTTTGCCCGCGAGAAACCAATCGACCGCCCGTTTCGTCCCGTACGCCTTCCACAACCCAAAAGCGATGATAGCGCCGTTGATAAGGATGACGATGCACCAGTCAAACGAGCTCAAGTCGACATCCTTTCAAGTGGGCAACGAAAACCAAGGGGACGTCATGAGTCAGCTTGTTCACGATCGCGCCGACTCTGCTCGTGACGACCTCTTTCCACGCCGCTGACGAGGTAGCAGCCTGAAGTACTATTGCCAGAATGTCAAGGACCGCGGCTCGTCATCTCTTCTCCGACCAATTGGCATCAAATACACCTTCTTCGAACGCTTCGAATGATTCGTGTGCGTCTTAGATTCATGGGGACTCTATATCTGCACTTTCTGAGAACAGGTTAGGCTATGCGGCCATGTTGATCAGGGTTTCCGCGAGTTGGGTTATTTTTGGTGGGAGCGGCCAGAGGTCGGTGAGCATCGATAATTCATTTTGGAATACGTGCTTGCGCAAAGCTTG
>JASLRF010000442.1 GCA_030744095.1 Pirellulaceae bacterium
GGCGGTTGGCCTCCTTCCTCGATCACAACCTCGCGGACACGCGAGACGGCCCCCCCCTGCTCTTGCATCTCGAGCCCCCGCCTCATTTTCAGATACAGGTCGCGCAACAGCCTTCCATCGACGCTCTTGGCCAACGCATCATAGATTTCACTTTCGTCTCGATAATCAAACGCGCGGTACGTATTCTTATGAAGCGATGCAAAAATCGCCTGGGCCTCGTTAGGCGAAACGGTGGGACGTGGTGCGAAAGGTCGCTTGACCTCCCAGCCGAGCAGCGGCCAGGTTGCAGCAGAAACGGCAATCAGAACGATTATGGCCTGCAGTCGCATTGGCCGTTTGAAAAACAATACGGCGACTGGTAACAGGCAAGCGCAGATGATGGTCAAGATTGGCAGCCGCATCTTCGGCGCCGGCGGCAAAGTTGCCTGGACTTCGTTTAGCTGTGGGGCCGGTGGTCTGCCTGGGTTTTGCCATTGGTACGTGTTGGCATTGCCGATCCGCGAGAGAGTCACTTTTTGTGCTTCGTCGTAGGCGAAGACGATTACGTTGGCGGACCAGACATGGCGGTTGAAGCGATCCCAAGTCAACTTGACTGTACCGAGTGATCCCTTGGTGCTGTAGGACAAGATCACACCGACACGAGCATTCGCCATGCTGACTTTTTTTCGTTCAGCTTGGACAGCAAAGTCCTTGAAGTCGAGACCGTAAAAGTCGATCCGATCGACGTTGGGCTTGACGACAACACCGTCGATTTCGATTGGGTTGCCGGACGTGAAATATGCTTCGATCTGCTGGCGCGCGGCGTCTTGTTCGGCGATGTCCAAGAACGCATCGTCGTCGCGGGCAATCAAAACGCTCGCTTCCAGTGACAGCAGCGGCACCAGAACTTCATGCCGTACTTCAAAGTCCTCAATGTAAAGAAATGAATAGACGGAGCTGTAGCTGGTGATCCCCAGCGTCTCTTCCCGTTGTTTTTGGTACCACTCCTCCCATTCTTCCTCGGACGCCTCGGCGGGCAGGGCGGGGTTATCCCAACTGAATCGGACCGTTTCCGGATGGTCAGGCTGCAATACGGCACCAAACGGCGTTCCCGCATTTTCCTGCTTGATCACCAACTTCATCTCGGCGGGAATCAGAACATCTTGATCCACCAGATGCTGGCTGAAGGTCAAGAACTCGGGTGGTTTTAGCAGCTCGTATTCCAGTCGAAACTCGAGCTTATGGGCCATCAAGTCGGCCATTGGTACGCCTTCCGGCGGCATCTCGAATTCCTTGACGCCAACGACGCGCCCAGACAACTTCACCCCTTCCACATCGCGAATTACAAACCGTTCCAAGAGAAACTGCTCGTGTTTTTCGATGCCGGACCGGATGATAGTCGGCTCCAGGAAATCCTCTGCATTTGGTTTCAGATTGTGGAACAGAAACAGATCTTCCACGAACACGCTGATCCGGACGCTGACCTTATCCCGCGTCACGAAGGCAGCGGTCTCCGTGACGGAGACGGGGTGATTTGCCGCCATTGTCAAGCTGCAACAGGCCAGCAGCGCGGCATCGACCATCACTCGAGTCGCAAGGCGGCGTGAAATGAGCGGTAGATTCATGAAGAGCGCACGCCCCGACATTTCGGATGGCTATTATTCGACGGGTGACATCACGCTGAACGAACGAAGTTCCGAGAACAATCCGTTCCGTTGTTACGTCGCGCTGGCCACTGGTTGTTCAACGCCCTCTTGCTCGACACGAATCGGCTTGATATCGAATTTTGGATTCTGCCCAAGAAATCGGCAGGGATTGTTGTGAAAGACCTCAATGGCATCCTGCAGAGAATTGCCTCGAGCACGGAAATCCATGATGCACTCTTGCAGAGTAAACGGGTCGCTTGGCCCCCAGTCGGCGGACGAATTGACGATAATCCGTTCGCGGCCGTAGATTTCAAGCATGTCCACGGCGCGCCGGGGAGTGCATTTTGTGATGGGGTAAAGCGTGAAGCCGACCCAGTAACCCTCTTCCAAGGGCCCGCGAATCGTGTGTTCTTCCACGTGATCGATCCAGACGCGTTCCGGGTCGACATTCATGTGTCGCAACACTTCCAACGTTCGCTTTGTGCCCCGTACCTTGTCCTGCAAGTGCGGTGTATGAATCAGGATGAGCTGTCCGTGTTTGATGGCCAGTTCGACTTGCGCCTCGAAAACCTCTTCTTCGTTCTTGGTCGTCTTGTGAAAGCCGATTTCTCCGATACCCAAGACCGTTGGCTTCTTAAAGAACTCAGGCATCTTCTCTAACACAGCGTGGCTAAGCTCCGGGTTTTCCGCTTCCTTCGGATTCACCGCGACCCAACAAAAATGCCGAATGCCGTAGTCGGCGGCACGCGTCGGTTCGAACTCGCTAATCTGTTTAAAGTAGTCAAGAAACGTTTCTGGGTATTCGCGGTCGAAGCCAGCCCAAAACGCAGGCTCGGCGACAGCAACCACGCCGGACATCGCCATCCGTTCGTAGTCCTGCGCAGTTCGAGCAATCGCGTGATAGTGAGGTTGGATGATTTGCATGGACGTTCTCCCTTTCCTGGGCTCGACCTTGTGTGTTGGCGTATCGTCGAGTCCATTCGTCGCGTGGCTGAGTTCCCTCCGTGCCGGCACCGTTGCGTAAAGCGAAAATCCGGTGTCAGTCCAGATCGGAGAACATGTTTAACAGGCGTTCGCTACGATCGGGCGTGCTGCTAGGTTTAGACAGGATCACCAGCGCTTCGTAGACCTTTTCCAGGCGCTCGTCCTTTTCACCACCGCCGGCTCGCTCCTCAAGCGCGCGGTCGTGGCGATCTAACGTGGCCGCAATCTCGATCAACATGCAGCGAACTTCGAGATAGTATTTATCCAGCACTTTGTCCGCGGTCAGCATAACGCCTCTCTCAATTGTGCATTGTGGGTGGGCACGCGTTGATAGCGTTGGGTGGGTGTGAGTCGGTATCAGAATAGTATTTTGCACGGAGCCGACGTTTGCAACCTGCACCGGCGTGAAAGTATCCAACACAACGCAGCTCATCGGCAACGAGAACAACCTCATTTTTACGCGATCGGCCGGGAGAATTCTACGCCCGGGAGCGTCGCCGAACAGCCATCGGCGAGAATGTTTCGCCTGAAAATCGGCGTTATCAAATGGATGGAATTGCCGCCCAGGCGCTTTCGGCAAGTTTTGCGGCCCCCCCCGCCCAACCGAAATGGCATCTGAGGCGAAATGCTACCTGGCCCGCCCCTGAGTCACTGCGAGTGAGGCCGATCGACAAAACGAAAATACTCGGCCACGTCCAAGAACACCGCAGTTTGGACCAGCTGAATCAGCAACGGTGTCTCCGGCCAGTCGAATATGCCCAGCATCTTCTCGAATTGTGCCGGCGCGCAGGTGCCTCGTGCTTCGACAGAAACAACACGATCCACGCGATCGTTCACAACACCGTCTAGCTGCCAGGCCGGCTCGGCTCCGTTTGCGGAAACCCAAACAAACGATCCATCGGGTTCAAGAAACATGCGAGGCAGTTCGGCAAACCTCTGGGTGGCCGTCTCGAAACTGATCGAAAACGGTTCCGACTGTTGCGGTGGGGACAACATCACCGTCGCCAGTTCACATCGGTCGATCGTGATTCGGTCGCCATCCGCCACGGCCGCCGGTCGACGATGGAGCATCACATGAACCGGCTGCAATGGACGACACGATTCCACGTTATTCGCCCGATTCGTGCACGGGCTGGACGGACGTTGGGTCTGGCGGCGAGGACGCCGGACCCACCGACTTGGCGATCCAATCTAAGTAGCTCTCGCTCGCCGCCACGATCGCCGTCGCCACGATTTCTGGTTCGCCGTACGAATGCAATTCACGAATCTTCGATTCAACCTGCGGATAGAGTGCTCGTAGTGTCTTGATGGTGCAACACCATTCGCTGGAAGTTTCAATCTGGTCCTTCCACCGATACGTGCTCTCTACCGGTCCGCTGAGTTGAACGCAAGCAGCCAGCCGATTGGCTACCAATACGGTGGCGATACGCTCGGCGTCAGCGAGGTCAGAACTCATCGTAACGATCTGGATTGCGTCGGGCATGACATGTTCCTCGAATGTCGAAACGTGTACTTTGCCCTTCGCCATCATACTGCATGACCACAGGGGAAGTGAGATCATTGCGTGAAGAACCGAACGCCCGGGCACCCCTCACTATAGCGGTCCTTTTCATCCCTCGAATTATCTGCATAATTGTTCGGTTTTCCACGCCAAAACCCAATCCCGCCC
Organism: Pirellulaceae bacterium; assembly: GCA_030744095.1. The sequence goes on from JASLRF010000442.1 coordinate 4,279, forward strand.
CGCTTCTCCACCAGTCCCTGGTCAATAATGAACCCTCGCGCCACGATCCTCTCGCTTGTCGCTTTTATTCTTGGGGTGATCACCACGACGTTCTTCTAAACCTCTCCTCGGATCGCCCTGTTCGCTCCCCCCAGCGCGGCACGATGACTGACGGCCCGCTGTTTTTCAGACGATTCGCATCGGTAGGCCGCGAACAAGCGGAGAGGCCGTGAATCTACTGCAGGTCGCCTGTCGTTGGCGGATCAATTCGTTCGCCGAAACGGAGGCTGGCACACACCGCATACGCCGCATCGCGACTTCTCCGCAAGGTATTCGGCAACACCAACAGGTCGATCGTATAGAGCCGACCGTCTTGCAAGACCAATAATCGCTGGCGTTCCGCGCTGATCTTTTTCTCGGCCGCCAACTTCAATTCCACCAAGCCGACGTAGCGGGCGCAAGCTGTGTCACCAATTTGCAGTGGAATGACGTTCTCGACAAGTTCCAACTCGGCCAGATCCGCGGCCACCAGTTCGGCAAACTGCTCGACGTTCTCAGACGTTGCCGTTTCAAGATCGCCGTAGGAACGCGCCTCGACTGTTATCTCAATGCGCGGCAAGCCGTTGGGATTGGCTTCATAGAATCTCGTCAGATAATCGCTGTCGCGAGGCAAAGCCCGCCAACCTTGTGGTTTGGCAATTTCAATACGATCATCGTCCAGCGGAGGCATATAATCGCCAATCGCAAGTTTGTCTTCTGGAATCTTGGTCACGCCTCGCACCGTGGCTCGCACTGGCGCGGAATTAGGAGCAACGGGAGAATCGCTGGCTGGTTGCGTGACACCTGGCGCGGTCCCGCCCGGTGAAGCAGGTGCAGAGGACGAAGACTTGCTGGAATCGCTACAGCCAATGGCCAGGAAAACAGTGGCCAGACAACTTGCAATCAAATTTCCAGGCCGATTCATTTCCAGCCACCCACAACGAGCAAGTCTGTCCGAACCCAAAGAAGTTATTCTTCGATTGCTTCTTTGACTTTTTGTACGAAATGTGGCGTCTTGCCATCCTTGCTCAAATCGATGGCTTTCTTTTCTGCCTGCTTCTTCTGGTTGAACTCGAATAAAGCAACCCGCTTCAGCGATTGGTTGAAAACGCCGTAGAACAACTTGACGCGGATTTCGGCAGCTACTTTTTTCTTTCGCGCTTTTCGCGGTGCGGCCTTCTTCTTCGCGGCTTTCTTCTTCGTACCGCCTGCCTTCTCAGCGGCCTCAGCAGCTTCTACCTCTTCTCGTAAAGCTTTCCTACTTACGACCTTGCGCGCCATTTTATTATATCATGGTAAGTGATTCGTGCCGTGACAGCACCCCACAAATAGGGTGCTGGTCTTCAACCGGGAATCATGATACCGAATTCTGGGATAATCCGCCAGTTGGCGAGAATCGAGCGCCCGCAGATTCGTCATTCGTCATCGACGGGCGTCGCGCCCGGCGGAGGCGTTCCTCCACCGTCCCGCACATACTTGCCTCGCATTCGGGCGTATTCATCGTTCGCGGGCAATTCCAATTGGGTGTGCCCGTCGAGGACAGCCTGCTCGAACATCTTCTGCAAGAAAGGCCGGCACCAGCCACACCCGGTCCCGGCACCGAAACAGTCGCTTAGCTGTGCCGCCCGTTTGGGTTTTTCAATCCGGATGAAATTTAGTAGCTTTCGTTGCGAGACGTGAAAGCAGAGGCAAATCTGGCGATTTGGATCAGACACGAGTTTCCTCCGTGCCCGTAGCAAGCCGCAAACCGACGCGACACGCTAATGCGAACCGGGCGATATCCAATGTCTCCGACTCCATATGCTGATTTTTTTGGCCACACCCCAGCGAGACTGTGGGTATTCCATGAGCGGTCATCCAATTGGCGTCCAGGCCACCGTTGGCAACGGCTAATTGCGGGTCGCCGCCAACGGCGCGAACGGCGGTTTGAGCGACCCGCACGCATGGCTCGTCGCTCGGCAATAGAAACGATTCATAATCAAGCTCAGAGGTAATCGACACCCTGCCGGCTTTACCTTCAACATTACGAACCGCCTTGGCAGCTCGACGAAAGGAGTTCTCGATCTCCGTCAAGATCTTCTTTCGGAACTTAGCATCGTGGCTGCGTGCTTCTGCCTTGACGTAGACGTGCTGTGTGACAACATTTGTCGCATCGCCACCACGAATGATCCCAACGTTGCTTGTCCCGTGCTGCGTGCCCTTCCGGACATCACCGTGCCAGCCGTTTTGATGCAGGTCCGCGATGGCCAAGCTGGCGATGGCGATCGCGCTGACACCCTTTTCCGGCGCGTTCCCAGCATGGCCTGCAATCCCGTTGATGTTGATTTCGGTACGGTACCCGCCGGTCGCGCCGATTGTGAGCTTTGTTGGCGCGCCTCCGTCCCAATTGAAGGCCAGCCGGGGTTTGCCCCACAAACTACGATTCGCAGCGCGTGCCCCTTGTAGCCCAATTTCTTCTTGAACGAACCAACAAAAGGTCAATGGCGGGTGCGGCAGATCGCGATCGAAGATCTCCAACAACGCGCTCAGTAGCACGGCGCAACCGGCGCGGTTGTCGGCCCCCAGACCTCGCCCAGGGGCAGTTGACCGGACTATATTACCACGACGGCAGGGCACCGAGCCGACACAGATTGGGACCGTATCCAGATGCGCCGTTAGCATTCGCCTGGGCCCGCGCGAAGTTCCGGCGAGTTTCAGGACCATATTGCCGATCTGTCCCGTCAAGGGCGAACGCCGGTGCGCCGAATCGTACTTGATGCTCGTGCGAGACACACCAGCATTGACTAATCGTGCAATGATGAATTCGGCAATCTTGGACTCCTGGCCACTTGAGCCGGGAATCGCCATCATTTGCATGACCAGGTCGACTGCACGCGCAAGGTCCGGTTCGAATGGCTTGGCCAACGTGTGCGGTGACTTGTGGGGGCGAGACGTCGATGGTTGTCGCCGCGCCAGACTTCGTTTGGGTCGGTGGGTAGACACGAAGGGTACCAAAATGGATCGCGGAGCTGGAGCGTACTTGTTCTTAACTAATCTTGTTCTTATTCGTAATCTTAATCTTAATCTTAATCGCTTGCTGGCCTCGCTAGTTTTGGGCATGATCAACTAGGATGAAGATTAAGATCAAGACAAAAAATGATCTCGTTCACGAAATCTGGTCTCCAGCAGCGGCAGCACGACAAGCTGTAATCACTATGCGTTTCTTTCTCGCGGGTATCATGCAAGGATCACGCCAAGACGCGGGATTACATCAGCAGGACTATCGCGCCCGCCTCGCCAGGTTGATCACAACACACCTGCCAGAGGCCGATGTCTACGATCCGTTGGCAGACCACCCTGAGTCTGTCGCATACAGCGATGATGACGGTCGCCGCGTATTCTATGGACACAATCGACTTTGTCGTGAAGTGGATGTCGTGATCGCTTTTCTACCAGAAGCCTCGATGGGAACGGCAATCGAAATGTGGGAAGCCCACGAACATGGCCGAGCCGCGGTGCTAACCATCAGCCCGCTCGACCACAATTGGGCCGTGCGTTTTTGTAGCCACGCCATTTATCCAGATCTTGAATCGTTTGAAAATGCAGTCCTCAGCGGCAAGGTACTGCAGACGGTCAAGCGCGTCCTGGCAAGCCGGCAGGCGTGATCAAGCCAACGCCGGTCAATAGTGCACCACCGGGTCGTCACCATCGCTATGAAGAACCTGCTCGAAACAACGACCGACGAGTTGAGTCAGTGGTTCGCCGCGCGCGGTCACAGGCCTTACCGAACCGGCCAGATCCGCAATTGGCTGTTTAACCGCCGCGCGACGTCATTCAATGAAATGACCGACTTGTCGCAAGGGCTGCGTGACGAGTTGGCTGCATCATTTGCGTTTGGAACGGCCAAGATCGTAACCCATCACAAAGCGGTAGATGGCACGGAAAAACTTCTGCTGGAATTCTCTGGCGGCCAGATCGAGTGCGTTTTGCTACGCGACGGCATCCGTCGTTCCATCTGCATCAGCTCACAAGTCGGCTGTGCGATGGGCTGCGTATTCTGCGCCAGTGGACTCGATGGCGTCGAGCGCAATCTGTCAACCGCCGAGATCGTCGAACAGATGCTTCAGCTGGCCAGGTTGTTGCCGGCGGACGAACGCCTTAGCCACATCGTCGTGATGGGAATGGGCGAGCCACTGGCCAATCTCGACAATCTGCTGGCGGCACTCGCTCAAGCGACCGATCGAAAAGGCCTTGGCATTAGCCCGCGGCGCATGACGATCTCGACTGTCGGACTGCCAGCGGCGATGAGGCGGCTGACGGCCGAAGACCCTCGGTTTAACCTGGCAGTTTCCTTGCACGCACCAAACGACGAATTGCGAAGCGAACTCGTGCCTGTCAACGACAAGACTGGGCTCGACGCAATCATCGCCGCGGCAGATCAGTACTTCGACGCATCGGGAAGACGACTTACGTTCGAATACGTACTGCTTGGTGGCATGAACGATGACTCTGATCACGCTCGCCAGTTGGCGCGCCTCCTGCGTGGTCGGCCGGCGCTATTGAACGTGATTCCGTACAATACGGTTCCCGGTTTGCCGTATCGGACGCCATCGGACCGCGCGCAAAGGGAGTTTCGTCAGATCCTGCAAGACGGCGGGTTAAACGTCCATTTCCGCCAACGCAAAGGTGACGAAATCGACGCGGCCTGTGGTCAGTTGCGTCGCATCAAGCCAACGGTAGTACAAACTGATTGAGGCCATCAATCAGCTGTGTTTGTTGCACGGCGGA
>JASLRF010000443.1 GCA_030744095.1 Pirellulaceae bacterium
CCGCGAACCAAACGTTTTGATCGCGGAGCGATCAACGACTATCTCGCCAGGCGACCATTCTTCTTCAACCCTAAAATCATGAGTTGACACAGCACTAGGCTGGCCCATGTTGATGCACGGAATGGTGTATTCGCCGGTGTACACACGCCCCCCTGATGATGGCCCTTTCCTTCGACAGTTATGACGACTGATTCGAACGAAGATTTTTGGACGCCTCAAGAGTCGCTCTTGCGATTTGCTTGACGGAACAGCAAGGCAGCGAAAGCAGCAAATGCACTACGCGGACTTGGAGTATTTCCTGTCAGTCGGACTGCTGACCACTGCAATGCTCGGCATGGGGGCGACACTCACACCAGCGGACTTCCGCAAGGTCGCGCGAGGCCCTCAGGCGATGGTCCTGATGTTCCTGGTCCAGGTCGTGATTTCTCCCATCGTCGCGATCGGACTCGCTCGCTTGCTGCACTTGACTCCGGGGATCACGATCGGCCTATTGTTCATCGCCGCTCTTCCAGGAGGGCTTGTTTCGAACATCATCACATACTTAGGTAAAGGAAATGCTGCGCTGTCGGTCTCTGCCACAGCCCTCGCCTCGCTGACGTGCTTGGTCACAACATCACTGATATTACGCGTGGTTGGAGGTGCCGATCTGCCCGCCGAGTTTCACATGCCAACACGGATAATCCTCACGGAGATTGGCCTGTGCATGATACTTCCGCTGGTTGTCGGAATGTTCATTCGACGATTCGCTGTGCACTACCATGCCATGGTTGCCAGTAACGCCATGCGCTTGAGCGTCGTGCTGTTGGTGATCTTTGTTGTCGCCGCAATCAACAGCGGCCATATTCGGGTTGTGGAATACGGTTGGCGTCCCCCGCTGGCTCTTCTTCTTCTGTGCTGTATCAGCTTATGGCTTTGCTACGGTATTGGAGCGCTCATGCGGATTTCACTGAACGATCGATTCACGATCGGCGTGGAATGCATGGTGCGAAACGTACAATTGGGGGTCTTGTTAAAGGCGACACTTTTCCCGCCCGGCACTTCGGATCTGATCGGGGACGGAGTTCTTTATTCGCTGTTGTTCTACGGCGGACTATGCGTGGGTGTCGCTGGATTCGAGGCGTTTTCCAAACGTATGGAGATCGGACTTCTTTTCGGTGCGGCCAAAAGATCACGTCTGGCTGATTCGACACCAGCAGAGAAGAGCGATTAGATCTTGGATGTCAACGGCCTGCCAGTGGCGGAGCGTCGCAATTCTGTAAACAATATAGATTGGTCACCATCCACCAACCCAGTTTTTTCTTTGAAATGCCCTCATGAAGACCTGCACCTTGCTGCTGCCTGCCTTGGCACTATCTCTTGTTACGCCCCTCCACGCGGTTGTCGGCGCTGAGAGACAACAGGCCAACCGGCCAAACATCGTTGTCATTCTGACTGACGATCAGGGATGGGGAGACCTGAGCCTCAACGGAAATCGGAATCTCAGTACGCCAAACATTGACCGTCTCGCGAAACAGGGTGCTCGCTTTGATCGTTTTTTTGTTTGCCCGGTCTGCTCTCCGACGCGTGCCGAATTTCTGACCGGTCGCTATCATCCACGCAGCGGCGTGTATAGCACTTCCGCTGGTGGCGAACGAATGGACTTGGACGAACGGACGATTGGCGACACCTTTTCCGAGGCTGGTTACGCGACGGCCGCATTTGGCAAATGGCACAACGGGATGCAGTATCCGTATCATCCCAATGGGCGCGGATTCCATGAGTACTACGGTTTCTGTTCTGGACATTGGGGGGACTACTTCAGTCCACCGCTGGACCATAACGGGAAGATCGTGCAGGGCGACGGATTTGTCATCGACGATTATACAAACCACGCGATGGCGTTTATTGAAGCCCACCGTGACGAACCGTTTTTTGTCTATTTGCCATACAACACACCGCACTCACCGATGCAAGTGCCCGATCGATGGTGGAACGAATTCAAAGACAAAGAACTCTCGATGCACAATCGCGAACCAAAACGCGAGAACATTCCACATGTACGGGCGGCCTTGGCAATGTGCGAGAACATCGACTGGAACGTCGGACGCATCGTCGCAAAACTCGACGAGCTTAACCTGACCGACGACACAATCGTAATTTACTTTTGCGATAACGGCCCCAACGGTTTTCGCTGGAACGGCGGCATGAAAGGCCGGAAGGGCTCGACTGACGAAGGCGGAGTCCGTTCACCCCTGATTGCCCGTTGGCCGAACAGAATTAGGTCCGGCCAGACCATCGTCCCGATCGCAGCCGCCATCGACTTGTTGCCCACATTGGCGGACCTCGCTGGAATTCCGGTCGCCAGCACAAGACCGCTTGATGGAGTCAGCCTCAAACCACTATTGCTCGAAGAGGCGATCGACTGGCCAGAGCGCCACATTTTCTCTCATTGGCGAGGCCGCGTCAGCGTGCGGACGCAACAGCATCGATTGGACCATCAAGGCAAGCTGTACGACATGTCGGCCGATCCAGGTCAGACGCGTGATGTGTCAAGCCAATTCAAGAGCGTTGCAGCCAGCCTTCGCGCCGCCACCAAGGCGTGGAAGGAAGAGCTTCTCCCCGAACTGAATAGCGACACACGGCCCTTTCCGATTGGTCACGAAGGCTATCATTACTCGCAAATGCCGGCGCGAGACGGAGTCGCCCACGGAAATATCAAACGCTCGAATCGTTTTCCGAATTGTTCCTATTTCACGAACTGGACGAGCCTCGAAGACAAGATCACATGGTCCGCGGAAGTTGCCGCCGATGGTATCTATGATGTCGAACTGCACTACGCCTGTCCCGCAGCTGATGTCGGTTCGACGATCGAGTTGAGCATTGGGCAGAGTCGCCTCACGACGAAAATTGCCGAACCGCACGATGTGCCTGCACGTGGCGGCGAACACGACCGAGTCGCGCGGGGCGAATCCTACGTGAAGGATTTCGCCGCAGTCGATCTTGGAGAGATGCGCTTGACCAAGGGTCAGAAAGGCATGACGCTACGTGCCCTTTCAATTCCAGGGTCGCAGGTCATGGAATTCCGACTCTTGATGTTTACGCGCAAAGACAGCGCGACCACAGATTGACAATACAAATAGAACGTGTTGCGGACCCAACTCAGAGTGATGTCGTTTGGCCGGATCTTACCAATCACCCATGAATCCCCAACACATTTTTTGAAGGACGAACCATGATCCGAGTCTTGACACCATTATGCTGCATCTGCGCAGTTGGCATTGCCTCAATCACTTTCGCGCAAACGGGGAAACCACGCACCGACCTCCCTGACAACGTGCAGCAATACTCTGATGTTGTCTACGCCAACTATGGCCAGCGGGCTCTGCACTTGGACTTGTTCGTCCCCAGTACTGGCCCCGCGCCGAAACCCGCCGTTGTCGTCGTGCACGGTGGTGGCTGGCTCAAGGGCGACAAGACGAAGTTTCATGCGTTGGCGATCGCGCTGGCCGCTCGCGGATACGTAACGGCGGCCATCGAATACCGACTGGGTGGTGAGGCCAAATTCCCCGCGGCGATGCATGACTGCAACGCGGCGGTGCGCTGGCTGCGAGCTCATGCCGACGAATATGGCGTCGATTCGAACCGCGTCGCTGCCGTCGGCGGATCAGCGGGTGGCCACCTGGTGGGCCTGATGGCAACTTCCGCTTCGCTCGCCTCACTGCATGGCAACGGAGGAAACTCGGATCAATCGAGCCAGCTGCAAGCCGCGGTCGTAATGGCCGGCCCTTTGGAATTGGCAACGGGCCCCGTCGCCGACCGGTCCCGCAAAGAGCCTGAAATCTCAAACTCGAACAAGTGGCTGGGAAAAACCGTCGACCAGGCTCCTGAACTGTACCGCCTGGCCTCGGCGACAACGCATATCTCCGCGAGCACGCCGCCGATCCTGTTCATGACTGGCGAACATGACAATCCGGCAAGAAACATCGAAACGCGACGCCGCCTTCACGAATTGGGAATTAAATCGGATATCCGCGTCTACAAAGACGGGAAGCACGGCTGCTGGAATCGATTACCGTGGTTCGCCCCAATGGTCGACGACATCGACGAGTTTCTCACCGCGACGCTCAAGAAACAGACATCCTCTACGACAGTACCGCTGGTGACAACAGACTGGGGATCGATTCGGTCCCAGGCAACTGGTCTCGAGTTATGGGTCGACCGGGTCCCCACCAGCGGCAGCCTAGAGATTCCACGCCTGAACAATCCTATCGGCAAGATCTACCTGAAGGGTGATACAGGGAAGAACGAATTTAGAATCAAACCAGGCCTGAATACATGGACCGTCAGCCTGCCGAAGGGAACGACAAGCACTGGGAAGATCGTGGTCGTCATTGAGACCATCGGAGCGCCGCACTTGCCGCGTATTCCGCGCATCATTGGCACGTCACTCGAAGGGGACGTCACGTTGGCCGCCCATGATTCGATCACGCATGGCAAGCTCTTACGTTACGAGCCTCAGCCACACAAGAACACTGTCGGCTACTGGGCGAACGAGAAAGACTCATGCCAGTGGCACTTTTACACAGACGAGGCTGGAACGTTCGATGTGCACATCCTGCAAGGATGTGGAAAAGGGCAGGGGGGGAGCAAAGTCGAAATCAGCGTTGGCCAACGATCGATCGAATTCATCGTGGAGGATACCGGGCATTTCCAGAACTTCAAGGATCGGCGGCTCGGCACGCTGACACTCGATAACCCCGGGCTTCACACGTTACGGATTCGACCGATCGCCAAGGCCAAAAATGCCGTCATGGACGTTCGCCAAGTGCGACTCGTGCGCCAAACTTCCGTCGACCGCTGAAGAAGACTTGAAGAATACCTTCGATTGGCGACAGGATACCGGGACTAGTAATCGACCACGACCACAGGCAGTCTTTTTCCGGGATCTGTTTATTTGACCATTGGGGTCGTCCGGCCAACACGTTCACACGTTGTGGGCCGGTCTACCGCACGTTGTGGGCCGGTCTCCCGCACGTTGCGGGCCGGTCTCCCGACCGGCCCACCTTCGGGAAGGTCAATC
>JASLRF010000444.1 GCA_030744095.1 Pirellulaceae bacterium
GCCGCTCCGCGGTAATAGTTCCTGTGATCGCACCATCTTCAATCGACCACCAGGAGCGGTCGGCCGTTTCCCATCCGTCGAGCGACTTGCCGTCAAAGAGTTCGACAAAGCCCGGTCCATCCTTGGCGCGTTTGTCGAGCGTGCCTTCGTCTGCCGTCTCACCCCAGCAACAACCGGTGTAGATCGTCATCAGTATTAATGTGGCAATTGTTGTCTTCATGGCATTCTGCCTTGCCTTGTGTGAAAAGGTGCATGTTTACAACAAGCGAGTGGTACGAGAGACTCGACACTAACGGAACATCTTATCGCCACCGGTTGTGGCTTCGGAACCCTACAAACGCAAAAAGAGGCAGCCGAATCTCCGAGCTTATGAATTGATATGTACCATTCTTGATCTGGAACAAGCGCAGCTCAGTTCCAGCCTACAACTACTACATTGTCAGTACGGTCGTTGGGCAGCTTAGGTTTGCTGCCGGTGGTTCATTCAGATAATGGTCCGTGCGTTGTTACCGACCGACCGGGTACATGGCAAGAACTCCGTGCGAACGAGCCTATAATCGTTCCTCTCGTCACGGCTCGGCAGTAGAATTGCTGATCCGAGCCCTATCAGGAGATAACAGATGAAGTCGCAGTCCGTTACAAAACGCGGTCGATGTTTGTGGTTGCTGGTAGTGAGTGCCGTTTTGTTCGTAGCGGCCTCTCCGCTTGCCTTCGCCGACCCTCCGAGCCTCAATCGCTCGCCGGGGTCGTCCACTGCCGGCGACCCTCCCGGAACGCGGCTTACACCCAGTCGCTCCGAGGGCAGCTTCGACTTCGAGACGAGCCTGATCCAGGGAACGATTCGGCTGGACGGACCATACCACGGAGTTACGCGGCTGGTTGACAAGCGGACCGGAAAGCAAGTGATCGATTCCAGATACTCTGCGCTGAACCTCTTCAAACTGATGTCTGTCAACCAGGCGATGGATCAGCCACGACACATGGAGCGCACGATCGCGGTCGCTGCGAATTGGGTCGAAGTGAAGTGGTCCGCTACCGAGTCGCACAACGCCCAGATCACGGCACGCTACGAAGTTGTCCAGCCGAACGCCGTTGATGTGACGGTGACGGTGCAATCGCAAGGGGCGTATCGCGGTTACGAACTGTTCATGTCCAGCTATTTCGACAAGCTGTTGCGGCCTCACGTTTATCTATGGTCGCGCGGCAGGCGACAGCACGACCTGGTGTTGCCCACGGTTAGCGACGTGTTCCGCGGCACGGTGTTAGTGTTTCCGCGAGACACTCACGCGGCCCAGCGCTGCGTCGACGGTCGATGGGAACGCAACGAACGGGGTACGCCAACCGTCCAGATGTGTCCCGTACGGCACTACGCACACTGCATGGGCTTCATGGCTGATCCCGACAAACAATTGGGAGTCGTGCTGATGTCGCGCCCGAGTAACTGTTATGCCATCAGCACACGTTACCACGCAGAGAACGAAACTGACCGATTGACCGACTACAGCGCCTTCGACCTTTCGCTGTTCGGCGACGACCTGTTGCCGACGAGTGAGCGAACCGTCAAGATTCGTTTGGCAGTCACGCAGCTCGATGATGAACTGTCCCAGCCTTTGAAGCTGTATCAGGCGTTCATCGCCGAAATGAATAACGAACTCGATCAACTTCACCATTCCGACTCGAAGGAGTAACGCCATGAACCAGTCTGACGATTCGAATACGTCGCGCCGAAGGTTCCTGCACTCGTCCGCCGCGGCGACTGTTGGTGGGACGCTGGCAAGTCGGGTTGGTTTTCCAGCGGTCACTTCCGGCGCAGGCAACAGCGAGACGCTACGCATCGGCCTGATCGGTTGCGGCGGGCGAGGAACGGGCGCGGCAGTGCAGGCATTACGGGCCGACAAGAATGTCGAACTGGTCGCTATGGGGGACGTGTTTGAGGACCAGTTGCAAAAGAGTTTGGCGCTGCTGCGAAAACAGATGCCGGATAAAGTGAGAGTGACTGCGGACCGCTGCTTCGTCGGCTTCGACGCTTACCAAAAAGTGGTCGACACCGATGTCGACGTCGTGCTGCTGACCACGCCACCCGCATTTCGCCCGCAGCACCTGAATGCCGCAGTGCAGTCTGGACGGCACACGTTTGTCGAGATCACTGCCGCCATCGACGCGCCGGGAGTGCGCAGTGTGCTGGAATCGGCCGAGTTGGCGCGAAAGAAAAACCTAGCCATCGTCTCCGGTTTCTGTTGGCGCTATGATCCGGCGCTGCGGGCCGTGTCCGAACAGATCCGCGGCGGCGCGATCGGTGATATCCGCGCTCTCTACGCGACCTATTACCGTGGCAGTCTGGACCACAAGTACCATGGTAAACGCACGCCACAGATGACCGATTTGGAATGGGAAATCCGCGACTGGTACGGTCACCTCTGGCTTTCCGGCGACGTAACGATTCTCCTTTCCGGCGGCCACAGCGTGGACAAGATGTCGTGGTGGCTGGATGACGAAATGCCGATTAAGGCCGTGGCGCTGGGAAGCCGGGCGTTTCCCGTCGAGGACCACAACGGCTTTGTCGTCTATGAATACGCCAGCGGGATTCGCGGTTTTTTGGGCTGCCGGTCTCAAGCAGGCTGTTATTCGGAAAACGCCGACTACATCATCGGCACCAAAGGCATCTGCACCATCGGCCGCGGCCGGTCACCGGTGATCGAAGGCGAAACGAACTGGCGCTATCGCAGGCCGCGAGATCGGAAACAGGAATCGATGTATCAGGTCGAACACAACGAACTGTTCGCCTCGATCCGGGCAGGCCAACCGATCGACGACGGCACTCGCATGGCACACACAACGCTGATGGCGCTCATGGGCCGCATGGCCGCCTACACGGGACAGGAGATTAC
>JASLRF010000445.1 GCA_030744095.1 Pirellulaceae bacterium
AAGGCTTTAACAACAAACTAAAACTGATCACCAGAAAATCATATGGCTTTCGCACGCAACAAGCCTATGAAATCGCTCTCTATCACAACCTCGGAGCACTTCCTCAACCTGACTTCACCCACAGATTCTTCTGAGGAGGCGTTTTGGAAGCACATCGTTGCCGTGCTGACGATCGCTCGCTGCCGGCACGTCTTCGCCCAGCAATTGCGTCATCGCTGCCGTAAACAGCCCAGTCCCAACGCGCCCGAACAAGCCACGTCGAGTTAGCCTACCGAGTTGATCAGTTGTCAGATTCTTCATCACTGGAACTTTCCACAAGCACAACTGGCTTCGCCGCCGGTTCAGTCAATATACAAAAATGCGGCCGAATTCATCAGCGCATGGCAAAACGTCACCAGCGCCTGTTCTTCAGGCGATCTGGCTTCAGGTGATTTCGGTGACGAGTCAGTATTGTCGATTGAATCGTGCCGCCATCGATCTTCCAATTCTCGCAAAGTGATTTCCGCGACATCACGCTCTTGTTCGGTGGGAGATCGGGATAACGCGATTTGATAGGCTAGCTCGATCGTCGAACAAGGCGTGGACTTCGTACCGCGGAGAACCCGCTCGGCGAACTGTTCGGCCAGTTCGTATACCATCGCGTCGTTCAGCAGATGCAATGCCTGCGGTGCGACAATCGATTCATCACGATGCACGCAGTTTGGACCCATTTGCGGAAAATCAAAGTTCTCGAGGATTGTAGGGATCTTTGTTCGACGTTGCAGAACAAACATACTGCGGCGCCACCCCTGGGATCCACGTGTGGAAATGACGCGGCCATCACCTTGCGCCTCGACCGCGTCCGGCGGCCCAAAGGGTGTCTCGTCCAGTTGATCAGCGATCAACAGCAACGAATCGCGCAGCACTTCGCCCTCCATCCGCCGCATTGGCATCCGCGACAGCCAACGTCCGTCCGGATCCAGGTGGCTGCCCTGTTGGGAAACGAGCGACGACTGACGATACGTGCGCGAAGTCAGCACCAAACGATGCAGTGATTTGATGCTCCAATCCTGTCGAACAAATTCCCGGGCGAGCCAATCGAGCAGATCGGGATGCGAAGGTGCAGCCCCCATCTTTCCGAAGTTGTCCAAAGTCGTGACGAGGCCTTGGCCAAAATGGTGCTTCCAGATGCGATTGACCATGACTCGCGCAGTCAACGGATGTTTCGGCCGCGTTATCCAGCGCGCCAGCGCCAAGCGACGTCCGGTCGTGTTGGCACCGTGCGCGGGCGTTGTGATTTCAAAAGGCGTTTCCTTGCTAACCAAGACCGACGGCACGCCGGGCTCAACGGGTCGTCCCGGCGTGAGGTAATTCCCCCGCCTGAGGACATATGTAGGAGAAGGTTCTCCACGGGACCAGAGCGCGCGAATCTTCGGTTCAGGAAGCCGCCGACCCTCGATCCTCTTGATACTGGATTCGAGAGCCTTCCTTTTCTCGTCATCGGCTTCGGAAGCCATCTGTTCTTTGACGGTCGCAATTTCGGTGTCCAGCTGTTGATTGTGGGACTGCCATCGCAGTCGTTCGTCAGTCGTGACATACGTCAGCACGCGAGCTTCTGGCTGAATCCAATCATGTTCGTCTAAAGCGTCCTTCAGTGTCGCCGCCAATCGGTAATAGTCGTGCTGTGGCAACGGATCAAATTTGTGCGAGTGGCAGCGAGCACAGTGGAGGGTGAGACCCAGCACGGCGGAACCGAGGACTTGGATTTCTTCTGCAATGACCTCCAAACGATCCGGAACAAAGTTGGTGATCCCGGCAAACGTTCGATCAGACACGGTTCTCATAAACCCAGTCGCCACCAGGTTGTCATAAAGTGTCGGCGTGATCCGCGGCGCGTTTGCGTAATCGGCCAGTTCGTCGCCAGCGAGTTGTTGCTGCAGGAAATAATCGTACGGTTTGTCGGCATTAAAGGCCTGGATCACGTAGTCGCGGTACCGCCACATATTGGGCCGCACGCGATCCTCGTTCTGCGCACCTTCGGAATCCGCGTATCCCGCCACGTCCAGCCAGTGGCGACCCCAGCGGACGCCGTAGCGCGGCGACGCCAACAGGCAATCAACTAATCGCTCGAACGCCAGTGGATCCGAATCGGCGACGAACTCTGCAACCTCTTCCGGCGTAGGTGGCAATCCCAATAGATCGAAATAGACCCGCCGGATTAGCGTAACGCGATCGGCTTCCGGCGAAAAAGACATTTGCCTCTGTTCCAGTTGGCGCAGCACAAACGCATCGACGGGAGTCCGAGTCAGGTGTTCGTCGCCCGTACGTGGTGGAGTCACGGCGCGTGGCGGTTGAAACGACCAGAAGGAACGCGCTTCGTCGTCGGCCATCACTTCGGCGGGATGATCTGCCTGGTCGAGACGTGCATCTGCCGTGGGCATCCCGGCCGTAATCCAAGCTGTGAGCCGTCGGAGTTCAGGTTCAGACATCGGTTTGACGCTGGCGGACACCAATTTGCGCCGAGGCGGCATCTCTTGGGCGCGAATACGTTTGACTAGCAGGCTCTCGTCGGACTTGCCCGCCACCACGGCGGGACCTGACTTTCCGCCTTTGAGCAGCGATGCCAGACTTCGCACATCGAGCCCACTTTCTTGTTTGCGCGTGCCATGACAAACGCCGCAACGCAACAGGAGCAAGGGCAAAATGTCGTGCTGTGTGGGGCCTGTGTTGGCGGTGAGCCCGTTGCGAAACGGGGCGCCTTGGGCAATCCACGCGTAGATCAAGGCTTTCTCATCTGAAGAAATCCGACCTTCATCCTCTGGCGGCATTTCGCCCAAATCGATCATCTCGAACAACAGGCTGTCGTTGGGTTTCCCACTCCGCACAACCTGACCTGAATCACCTCCTTTGACGAGTGCCGCCGGCGTGCTCAAATCGAGATCTGCTTTGGGGGCTTTCGGGCCATGACAGCGGACACAGTGTTTCTTCAGAAGGGGGGCAACCTGACGCTCGAACGACACCGAGTCGCCTTCCACTGCATGGCAAGTGACTTGTGGCCAGGCGGCGAACGCAATGAGCATGATCGTCGTCAAAATGACCCGCGAACTTTGAACGCTCAACGCTGTACGTCCAACGTCGAAGGGAGAAATGCTCATCTCTACTTGTCTTTCTTCAACGTTTAGCGGGACGTTGAATGTTCGATTTTCACGAGGACCTCAGTATCCAATTTGCCTCGATCGAGGTCAACAAAATTCAGCATCACGACGGGTTCACGGGTTGGCCCACTTCTCACCCGGTTGGTCCAAGCGGTATGCTGCGTAATTCTCTTCCCCCGATCACACGCCGATTCCGCCCCATGTTCGCCCGCCTCGGTCACGTTATCTCCAAGCACTGGCTGTTGGTCATCGTGGCCTGGATTGTCGTCTTGATTGTCGCGGGCCGAATTGCGCCGCCCTGGGAGCAGGTGACGCATGATGGTGACTTTGCCTATTTGCCACCTGAGATGCCGAGCGTGGTGGGCCAACGGCTGACGCGCGAAGCTTTTCCGCAGCAGCGTGCCAAGAGCGAAATAGCGATCGTGGTTTCGCGCTGGGACGGGCCGCTTGACTCCGAAGACCTGCAGGTCGCCGATCTGCTGAGCCAGCGATTCTACAATTTTCTGGGTGCCGCCGAACTCCAGCGCGGTGAAGCGCTGACCGCCCGCGTGACCGAGTTAACGAGCCAGGGTGACACGGCTCAAGCCAGATCGGTCGACGAAGAGGTCACGACTGCGTTTACTTCGGCCCGGGAAGCTTTCGATCAGGCGATAAAAATCAACGCAAAGTTTGCCGCCGCCTGGCACAATCGCGCTCTGGCCCACCGATTCTTGGGTCGTGATGACAAGTACGACGAAGATCGCCTCGCCGCCTCGCAACTCGACCCAAAACTTGCTAACCACAGCGGACCGGCACCTGCAGGTGCCGGCGATCTGCCCCGGGTGGGAGTCTGGTCGCGGCAAACCGAAGTGTTCGGTGAGAAACTGCGCAGCCGCGACAAGCAAGCTCAGTTGCTCATCCTGCAGCTTGGCAACGAATTCATGGAAACGGACAACGTGCGCGTGCTCGAGATTGTCGAACGCGAAGTCGATCGCGTTGGCGACCAAATGCACGAACGAGGGCGCGACCACCTGTCACTTGGAATCTCGGGTTCGGCAGCCGTCGGCGGTGATATGCTCCGCGCGGCGGCCGAGAGTATCAAGAACACCGAATTGCTTACCACGGTATTGGTGATTGTTATTCTGCTGGTGGTTTATCGAGCGCCACTGCTGGCCGCGATCCCGCTGATCACGATCGTGGTTTCGCTGTCGCTTTCCCTTGACGCCCTGGCGTTGCTGACCCAGGTCGACCAGATTTCGGGAATGAGCTGGTGGGATTTCAAAGTCTTCAAGACCAGCAAGATCTTCATTGTCGTGATTCTGTTTGGCGCCGGCACGGATTTTTGCCTGTTCTTGATTGCCCGGTATCGCGAAGAGCTGGAGCGTGGATTGCCACCAGCCGAGGCAGTGGGCATGGCCCTGGAAGGCGTCGGCAGCGCGCTCGGTGCCAGTGCACTGACGACGATTTTAGGCCTCGGGATGATGTTCTTCGCTGAGTTCGGCAAGTTTCACAACAGCGGTCCGGCCATCGGCTTTTGCCTGACGATCACGTTGGTGGCGTGCCTGACATTGGCACCCGCCATGCTGCGTGCCTTGGGGACGCGGGTATTCTGGCCGTTCCACCGCGGGATCGGTCCGCGATCCGACGAAGCACGAGAGTCGGTCAGCCCGTCGACACGGATATGGCAGCGACTGGCAATTTGGATCGTCGGCTATCCCGGTCGGATTCTTGTTGTGAGTGTGCTCTTGCTGCTACCACTGGCCGGAATTGGACTGTTCACTGCCGATCATGTGACCTTCGATTTTCTTAGCGAACTGGCCTCCGACCGCACCAGCATCCGAGGCACGAACTTGCTGAAGCAGCATTTTCCCGTTGGCGAAGGCGGGCCAATCGTGGTCTTGGCGCACAAACCCAATGCGGGCTTTGTCGATGAGAATTCCGATGTGCCGGCTTCCGCGATGGCGGGCATCTTGGAATTGACCGTCGCCATGAATGACATTCCCGGCATCAACTCGGTACGCAGTCTGTATGAACCGTTGGGCGATCCGCCGAAGCGGGTTTCCATCCTTAGCTCGGCGGCAACACGAAAGATCTTTCTCCGTGAACATGATCTCACGAAGTCCGTGTTTCTGGCCCAGTCAGCGCGGCATCGAGGCAATGTGACGCGTTTCGAACTGATTATGGATGATGATCCGTTTTCCCAGCAGGCGATGCAGACGTTTTCCAGGTTGAATGACCGCCTCTTGGTCCTAAGCGAAACACCCGCTTCGTTTTGGCATGGTGCATCGTTCGCATACACCGGCACAACGGCCGGTATCTACGATCTTCGCCAGGTGACGCGCGTTGATAATTGGCGGATCCGCACGCTCGTGGTGATCGCTGTGTTTGTCGTGCTCTTGGTGATCCTCAGGCATCCGCTGATCTGTTGCTATTTGATTGTCTCGGTTTTGTTCAGCTATCTCGTGACGATTGGTGCCACCGAGCTGTTTTTTCACTGGGCTTACGGTGATACGTTTCAGGGACTCGACTGGAAGGTCCCGATTTTTCTGTTTGTGATCCTGGTGGCCATCGGCGAGGACTACAATATCTACCTGGTGACGCGCGTGTTTGAAGAACAACAGCAGCACGGACCGTTTGCAGGTCTTCGCCGTGCCATCGTCCGCACGGGCGGCATCATCACCAGTTGCGGCATGATTATGGCGGGTACGTTCGTTTCGATGACCAGCGGCAGCCTGCGGGGCATGATCGAACTGGGTTTTGCCCTGTCATTAGGGATTTTCTTGGACGCGTTCATTGTGCGACCGATCCTGGTCCCGGCCTTCCTGGCGCTGCTGTATCGTCGGCAAGCGCGGGCGAGTTTACGGCGACGACCTGGCTGATTTTCGTCATTTACCGACGCCTTGCCCGATTGATTTCGCCTGGCAACGCGCTGAGAATCTATTCGTGAGGCTGTGCCTCAGACCGACGCGAGCTATCGCTCGGTTGCAGCGACCCGCTCCCCGACCAACCTGCGGTTGGTGCCCGTCGCTAACAACTTGACTCGTTTGTAGCAAAGAAAGGAGGTTGGGAGTTTTTTTCGGTCGAAGTTCGTTCCATGACTCGTAGGACGTCATCCGCAAGAGATTCCTTCCCCTTTCCAACTGGTTCGGTTTCAAGTTCCGCAATAGGGAGACGTTGCAGTGAATCCACAAGAAGTCTTGGCGGTGTGTCGCGAGAAAGATGTCAAAGCGGTTGATTTTCGTTTCATGGATTTTCCTGGGTTGTGGCAGCATTTTACGATCCCGGTGGGTCTGCTTTCAGAAGACGTGTTCGAGGAAGGGCTCGGCTTTGACGGCTCGAGCATTCGAGGTTGGCAGACGATTAACGAAAGCGACATGCTGGTCGTCCCCGTGGCGGAGACGGCGTTTGTCGACCCGTTTACCGAACTACCAACGCTGAATATGATCTGCAATATTCAGGATCCAGTCACGCGGGAAGATTATTCGCGCGATCCGCGTAATGTCGCTCGCAAGTCTGTCAATTATCTGAAGAGCACGGGTATCGCCGATACAGCCTACTTCGGCCCCGAAGCCGAGTTCTTTATCTTTGACGATGTTCGTTTCGATCAATCCGCCCATGCCGGTTTCTATTTTGTCGATAGCGTCGAAGGCGAATGGAATCGTGGCAAGGACACGCGGGCTGCCGGCGAGGGTCCGAATCTGGGTTACAAGCTGCGCCACAAGGAAGGTTATTTCCCTGTGCCGCCCGCCGACCAGATGATGGACATCCGCAATGAAATGATGCAAACAATGATCGACAGCGGTCTG
>JASLRF010000446.1 GCA_030744095.1 Pirellulaceae bacterium
AACGACTACGCATTTTCCGTTTCCAATTCTTGAATTAGAGCTTGGCTTTTCGGTAGCGAAAAGAAGAACGTGCTACCTTTTCCAAGTTCCGATTCGACCCAAATGCGACCGCCGTGTCGGACGACCATTTTCTGGCAGACGGCGAGTCCGATGCCGGTCCCCGAGTACACTTCTCTGCCATGCAATCTCTGAAAGATCTTGAAGATCCGTTCACAGTGTTTGGGCGCGATGCCGATGCCATTGTCTTGAACGGAAAACACCCATTCATCTCCATCGGATTGCACTCCCACGTGGATTCTCGGCGACTGCTCGCCACGAAACTTGATGGCGTTGGAAATCAGATTCTGTATTAGCCGAGTTAGCTGACCGGCATCCGCCTGGACCACCGGCAGGTCATCTTGTGTGATGACAGAGTCACTTTCCTCAATTGCAACTTTGAGATTCCGCAGCGCATTCGTCACAACGGCAGTGAATTCTGTTGTTTCGAATGGATTGCCTTGGGTCCCCACCCGTGAGAACTCAAGCAAATCATGGATCAGTGTCTGCATCCTGGCTGCGCCATCAACGACAATCTGAATGAATTCACCGGCAATGTCGTCAAGCTGTCCTTTGTACTTGCGTTGGAGGAGTTGGCAATAACTGGCCACGGTACGAAGTGGCTCCTGCAAGTCGTGCGAGGCGATGTAGGCGAATTGCTCCAATTCTTCGTTCGATCGTGCCAGTTCCTGCGACCGTTCCTCCAGGTCCGCAGTGCGTTGGGCCACGCGCTGTTCCAACGTGACGTTTAACTGTTGCAAGTCGGCAAAGCCCTGAGCGTTCTCCAACGCCGCGCCGGCAATTGTGGCGATGAATGCCGCGAGACGTTCTTCGTCCTCCCCGAACAGACCGGCGACTTCTCGGTGGGTTACATAGATGAAGCTAGCGACTTTGTTTCGGACAAGAATCGGAGCGCAGAGTATCGAGCGGATGCCAGACAACAACACACTCTCGCTGGCATCGGCCGTCATACCTTCTGCAATCGTGATGGGCTGGCGACACTCCATTGCACGCCGTAGCGTACGTTGGCTGATGACTCCGCTGGGTTGACCGCCGATAATCTCGAAGGTGTCTGTATTATCCGGTTGACTCAGTTCCACAACGACGCACGTTTCGCCGCGTAATAACCGTATTCCGGCGTCACGCACGGCACCAATGATGAGGTCGCGTGATAGCGCCGAGGCGATTTCGCGGCCCGCTTCCAAGACCGTGTCGAAGCGATCCACCAGTGACAAGGTTGTGGGTTTGGGACCAGCCACGTGTGCATCATCACCGGACTCTGACAGCTGGTCGATTTCGCGCAACATCTCCTCCGCCTGGGCGAGATCGCTGGTCGCGCTGGGCCAACCGAGCTCTTCGCCAATTTCTCCGCGGGCCTGCAGTGTCAGCGCCTGCTCATTGCGCGCCTGTTGCTCGCTAGCAACGACAAAGGAACGGTCAAGCAGATTTCTCGCCCTGCGAGCGTGGCCTTGCATGGCGGCGAGCAAAGCCGATTCGCGGAGCGCGTGCGGCAGCTCATTTCGAAAGGAAAATGCAACCCAACGGGCGCGCCTCGCGGTACGTCTGGCTTGCTTCATGAACTTGCACCGGGCGCCGGGTGTTCGATCCGAGGTCTCCTCGACCTGCCGCCGGCGCGCCGTCGCCAGCCAAGGCAGAATTGTCGCAACCCAAGCATGTCGAATGCCGGCGCTGGAGACCACCTGATGCGCACGTTCGATCATGATGACGGCTTCATCGATCTCGCCGGCATACAGGAGTCGAACGCCTTCGGCAAGCATCACTTGTGCCGATGTTTGCGGATCGTTTCGGTCACTTTCCAATTCCGACTGGACGATCTCTGCTGGAACGCGTCCGCGCGAGGCGAGGACCAACACATCCAGCGGCATCCCCGCCGCTTGCCGATCGCCATACGCTCGGCCGATTTCGCGGGTCCGTTGCGCTTCCTCGACAGCACCCCGCAAATCGCCCAGACGATATAGACTCAACGCCACCTCGTAACGGGCTGTCGTCATTTCCCAATAGTCGCCCGTCCGCTCGAACAAGCGAATCGCCTCACGGCACATTTTGACGCACTCGGAAAAGCGCGACTGCGCATAGAAGACCACTCCGTGAAAACTCAACGAATGGGCGTGCCCCCATGTATCCCCACGCTGCTGGCGGATCTGCAGAGATTTCTTCGCGTATTTGTGCCCCCGTCCGAACCAGGGGAGCGTGCACATGGCCGGTCCGTGATCGGCGTAGGCGTGCGCCAATTCGAGGGTATCCGGATAGCGTTCCGCCAGATTCATGCCGCGCAGATGCGCCCACAACGTGGGGAGCGTTCCGCGGCTAAACCAGTACACATAAGACAGCCGGCGGAGTAGTTGTATGGTAATGAACTCGGTTCGTGCTTCTGTGATCTTTCGGCGTGCGAGAAACAAGTTAGGGAGTACTGAATGCAGGGTTTGGATGAACAGCTCCCACATTAGCGCGGAGATAGGATGCAGCTTCCCGCGTGGAACGCGGTCGCCAAGCAGATGCAGAGCCCGTTCGATGCACTCACCGGCTGTCTTCATATCGCCTTGTTTTTGGGCCAATTCACCCAGCCGTCCTTCAATGTCCGCTTGTTGCGCCGCGCCCTTGGCAAGAAACGCCGCTGCCTGAAACACTTGTTCCGCGGGCCGGTATTTACCTTGTAGCATCAAGATGTCGCCAAGCCCTTCGGCGATCTGAAAACGCGTCCCTTCGTCCGCCGTCGCTACACCGCGCCGGGCAATGGCGTATTGTTGTGCCGCGATCGCCAGTGAATGTTGCGCACGAGCCTGCGTGGCTGCCTTCAGCGCGTAGTTGAGGGCACGTACGCTTTCGCCAGTTGCGTCGAAGTGGAAGGCCAGATCGAAATATGCGTTGGGCTGGTCACATTCCAACTCTTCCGCCGCCAACCGGTGCAAGTCACGGATCTGTCCGTCTGAGAGTCGCGCGATCAACGCTTCACGAAGCCTATCATGGACAAACACACAGTTCATGCCATCGGCGCGACTCCAAAGAACTTGTCGCTGCCGTGCCTCTTTGAAAGCGATGAAGGCGTCTTTGGGCGATTGGCCCGCCAGCTTTGCTGCCAACGGCAACGGAAATTCCTTACCGATCACCGCTCCCACAGTCAAGAACTTCAGAGTACTCGATGGAAAGCGATCGATGCGACGGGCAAGAAATGTGGCCGCATGGCGCGAAGATTGAACATCATCCAAGGCGTGTGGTTCAATCTGCCACCCGTCGCCATCCGGCAACAAAGCGCCAGACTCTTCAAGCCCACGCAATACCGCCGAGATCATGAATGGACTGCCTTCGGATAGACGCTCGAGCAACTGCAAGACCTCTTCAGGCAGCGTCCCGGCCATCGACGCCGCAAGTTTTCGAGTGTCCTTGGAACTGAACGGCAAGAGTTTGATGGTGTCGAGTGGGCGGATTTTGCGGAGCGGATGTTCTGCCTCGACCTCTTCGCTGCGAAAGGCCGCCAGCAGCAATACGTGGCTGTCCTTGTTTGGAGATTGCCGCTGTTCGCACCACAAGGCGATCAATTTGAGCGACAATTCGTCAGCCCATTGGCAGTCGTCGAGAATCACGATTGCCGGACGATCCGCTGTGCCCAGGCTATCCAGAAAAACGGTCAGAGCGCTCAAGGCGCGCGTCTCGCCCCAATCTTCGGGACCAGATCGGGTCTTGGTTTCCAAGCCCAAAGCGCGCGCCAGGCTAGGTAGCAGAGCGCAGATGATCTCTTGTTTCTCAGCCAGTTGCCCCCGGATCCGATCCAGTAGATTGGGATCGATCCTACCTTCGGCAATGAGGTTAGTGCTGATTCCTTCAAGGGATTGCAACGGCTTGCGACCTGCCTGGTCGAGTAGATGGC
>JASLRF010000447.1 GCA_030744095.1 Pirellulaceae bacterium
GCAACCACTCTCGCTGTTCTTTACCCAGCATCGACAAACCTGGCTTGTCTGGCTCGCGCGTGTCGTGCATTTCGCGCTGGCCTCGCGTGTCGGTGAAGAAGAAGTCACAATTGGCGAGCCGCATGTTGTAGTACGATCGGCGACCGATCGAATAAGACGACGTTCCGTCGGTCTTCGCCGAGGGAAACACCTTGATTCGGTTCTTGTCGACGACTTTTTCAATTCGATAGACCCCGGCATTGGGATCGCCGCCAACTCCATCAAGTGCATTGTCATTCACGCCAGCCGTTCTGGTTCCCCAGTGGACGTGCAGGTTGTTATGTTGGGCGAGATCGAGTTTTGTGAAGTCCGCTTCAGTGTCGACCAATACATCGCTTCCGGAAGTCAGCTTCGCGCGTCCGAAATGCACGGGCTGCTTAAAGGTCGTCGGGTTGCTCCAGCCAAGATAGTCATACCAAGCGCGAATGCCAATGTCGCGAAACACGGCTCGACGGTCGCGCAATCCTGGCGTGCCAGCGCCCCAGATATCATTCAGAATCTCGTGATCGTCCGACAAAAAGAACGACGGCACTTCACGATGCCAACGGGAGAGATTATCCGCCTGACGAAAGTAGTGTTTGTAGTTTTCCCAAACGCCGACGATCGTCGGTGCGACGCGGACGACCTTCGGCGACTCTACAGCCGGACAATCGACCTGTGCCAGCCATTGTGACGGTTTGAACTCGCGCTGAGACTCGTAAAGCCAATCACCGTTAAGGATCGCGAAATCGATGTCGTCCGCGATCCGATCGAGCATTGTGCGGAACGTGGGTAGCGCCGGACCGATGCTGTGGCCGAGGTTCTGATTATTGCCGCACGCGAATTCGAAACTGAAGTTGAACAGGCCTTTGGGATTCAAATCCTTGTCAACGTAGTCCCGGCCATTGGGCAGTGTGCGGAACGAGCCGCCTCGACCAGTTCGCACCGTACTGCCTGGAATCACCAGCTCGTAAAAATATTCTGTTCTTGCTTTCAGATTTGTGATGTGAACCCAGCCGGTGTTGTCGTGGTTCAACCGCGTTGGCACGGGATCGGTGATCTGATCCATGGCGTCTTGTGACAGCCCATAGCGGACCTGAAAACTCGACTCGCGTGACATCCGCGCCCAAACACCGATCCCGTTAGCGCTCAAACGACCAAGAATTGGGCCAGTCGTAATGTGTGGCAGTTCTTCGTCCGCAATGCACGGCGCGGCAATGCACGTAGCGATCAGTAACAGAATGGATTGGCCGTTTGATTTCATCTATTCGTCTCCATCTTAGTCCGTCTTAAACGCCTGGCCTACGGCCGTGCGACGCTGAAAGGCTCCTCCGAACGTGGGCCGGTCGGGAGACCTGCCCACAACGTGTTATTTCATGCAAATGTCCCGCTTTGCGGGGCAAGCCAGAGCCACGGCCTATTGCCGTGGTCCATTGGTTTGAATGACCTCGACGCCGCACACGACTGGGAGACGCAGACTTTCCGTTGTTCCACTGGCGGGTGTAAGCTCGACAACAAGGTTGTTGGTAACCTGTACACCGGTAAACTCTCGGACGACACGGGCTTTCTTTTCGGCCAGCACGTCCAGGTTCTTCAACACACGATCACCCTGAATCGCCACACTGCAGAGTTGGCTTTCAGTTTCGCTGCCGGCAGCCGGAGCGAAGTGGAGGCGGACCGTGTATTCCGCGGGAGTGTCGTCCGCGCCAAGTAATGGTATGGAAAAGCGAGTTAGCCCGTGTCCGCCCGAGGAAGTGACCCAGGTGAGTTCCGGTGAAGCCGTAACCGTTGCATCACCGTCGTGACTGACAAAGCCGCCGCCCGTTGCGAATGTTGTTTTGAGGTCGAACGTCAACGCCAGGCCTGTCTTGTCCGTTGATTTATTACGAGGTTTGTCGCTTGGGCGTGGCCAGGACAGCCAGAGCTTTCCGGTTTGATCGCGGCGGTCACCGGGTGCGCCGAAGTTCATTGCCAACTGCCTTACAGGCGTCAAGGGACCGGTCTGGCTAAACAGACTCCACGGCCGACGGGGCTTGCGCGGCTCCAGCACAATGGTGGAGGCGATGGAGAACATACAAACGCAGCCAGCACTTGCCTCGGGCATTACGACAAGACCGTTCGTGGGGATCGCATTGATCCAGCAGCCCAGCCGATGACCGGCAAAGTGACGCGTGCCGGAATCGGTCTTCAGATCGTAGAAGCCCGTGAAACCGCTACGGAAGACCAGCATGTTCTCGGAACCGGTGAGCATACCACAGTGATGCCCCGGCCTGGCGATGCTCCAGGGGACTTCGACGCCAGTCAGCGGATGGATCCGCGTCTCTTGCTTGCCCGTTCGGAGATCAAACGACCACGGCTCGGCAATAATTCGCTTGCCGATGATGATCGGCCGATGTCGATAGTTGGCGTCTCTTGACCAAAGCTTGTAGCCAAGTGTTGCCGAGAGCGCCACCATACGACGACGTTTGAAGTCGCCCGCAATGAACTGCTTCCAATAGTGACCGTTGGCATTAGCACCGCAGAAGATCAGCGTATCATCGTGGTACATCAGTGTCAGTTTGCCACCGCCGGCACCAATGTCGCTGCAATCAGTGACGTCGATAGGTTTCTTCCACAAGACGTTTCCCGCCTGCGCTTCAATCGCTACAGCCAGGCGAACGTCAAGTTTCTTCAGACGCTCCTCGGCAAACTTTGCGGCTTCACCTGTCAGCGCTTTCAGCTCAGTCTTGTCTTGCCGCAGGATCTCGTCGCGCTGCTCACTCGTGACGCTACTGTCAATGAAGTAGACACGATCAGGACCGAGCGCGATCGCTTGAAAGTCGATACTCTTTCCCTGATACGTCCACAGGTGGTCACCGGTACTCGTATCGATGGCGAAGATTGCGTCTGTAGCGGCAGCTCCCGGGTTGCCACGACGACGGAACTGTCGAGCGATGACCTCGCGGGTCGTTGCGGTTCCAAACAGGCGGCCATCCCGATAAGCGATGTAGCCCCACTGATGCGTTTCGCGATTGACCGCCTCTGGCAATGTATAGACCGCCTTCACTTCGCCTGTCGCGACGTCGTGTGCGAAGACGCGGTCGGGAGTCATGTGAAAGAGCAGATCCTCGCCGGCGGCCAAATTGCCGGGTGCGATATTCCGAAAGACGCCGGTGCGAACCGCTTCCGGGTTCTCGACCTCCCACAATTGCAGTCCGTTGTATGCGTCGTAGGCCATCAGGCTCGTCTCGCTTTGTACGAACATGCGGCCGTCAACGACCAGAGGGCCGACCGCGCCTTGATGTCGGTTGACCATCAGTTCGGGTCCTGGGTCGCCGTACCACAGCACGCCAAGGCCGCCTTGAACAACTTTGTCGCCGCTGCTGGCTGTGTTTCCAGGCTCTGCGTATTGGTGCGACCAGTTACCGGCCCCAGGAAGCGTCCCGCGTGTAAGGGTGACCCAATTGTCGTCCTGTTGAACAGCGCTCTGCTCGCCGAGTTGCGTCTTGCGAAGCCAGTCGTCCAGTGCTTCCGAGTAGGCGCCATCCTGGCGAGCAATAGCAGGCCGTCCTAGACAGATGACACCTCCAGCTGGCTTTAGATGACGCCCGACCAAGTCGGCAGCTGCCGGAAGCTGCCCCGTAATCAGCAGACGATCGGAAACGATGAGATTCGCGAAGTAGCTTGAATATGGAATCGATGCGTCGTCTGTGTGTTGGATCGTCACACGGTGACCGTAGAGGTTGGCTTTCGAGAGAGATCGCCGTGATACGTTTACTTTATCGTTGTCGCTTTCGATTCCATAGATCTTCAGGTCGCTCTGGCGTGCCAACTCGAATGCCAGCCGCCCTGTTTCACTGCCAACTACCAGGCAGAAACCTCGTGTGACACCGGTCCGTTTAAGAATGTCCGCGGCAGCCGCCTTGTAGATGTCAGTCCATTTGTCCACAGCGAATGGCTCTGCGTCGACCCGTGGTGTCTCGGATTCAGCGAGTGCGGACTTCGCGGAACCAAATGCGTAGACCCGGCCGTTGGACGTGCTCACGAAAAGCTGACCGTTGGCCGCTGCCAAGCCTCGCGCATCACCGTCGACGTTCGCCTTCCAGACCTGTTTTCCCGTCGCCGTATCGAACCCAAGGACTTCACCCGCGCCACCTGAAAAGACATGTTCCCCAGCTACGATCAAAGACGAATTGGTGCTGCACGGCGTCCGCCAGCCAACGCTGACTTTGTCGAGTGACTGGAGCTGTTCGGAGAGTTGCTTTTTCTGCTGTTCGTATTGCTCCTCACCGATCTTGCTACGCTGGCGGGATAGTTCGCGCAGCTCGTTCTTGAGTTCGCTCACCCGAGCACCAATTTTGCCGTAGGACTTGCTATCAACTCGCGCGATGTGACTTCCCGTCGTAACAAAGCTGGCCTTGCCCGTGCCGGCGATGTGCGAACCCGGACTGTAGAGATGCAACCGTCCATTGATCATGATCGCATTCGTGCCAGCGACGGATCCTGACGAGAAGCCCAGGCTTGTCATACCTGCTCCAAGCAGTTGACCGGTCTTGCGGTCGAATGACTTCGGTCGCGTTCGGCCCGAGGGAACATAGATGTGGGTGGGTGAGGCGAGCAAATAACCTTGGGGCGAAAGGTCCTCGCGGCCAGCCTCTTGATGGCTGATGTTATCGTTTCGCCAGAGGACGTGGCCGTCCGCCGCATCGACGCCACACATGTAGACATTCTCATGTGGGAAGATCCCTGCGCCAAAGTACGCCACACCATCGTCAACCAAGATACCTGTACGAACAGGCCACCGCGAGATCATCTCACCGCGTCCGATAAACCACTCGTCGGCCGGACCCGCACGGTAATTCCAAATTAACCTTCCGCTGCCAGCGTCAAGGCAATAAGCGTAGCCGTCGTCCGATCCCACATAGACTCGACCATCAACAACGGTCGGTGCCAAGCGCACGGCAGCTCCCGTAAAGAAGCTCCAACGTTCGGCCCCGCTGTGCGTGTCCAGACAATAGACCTTGTGATCCACCGAAGAGCCGAAAAAGATATTCTCTCCCACGACTGCCACTTGAAACGCGTCGTCGAAGCGCACGCGGTCATAGAGATCCTTGCCTTCGACAGTCCTGCCATCGGGCCCGGTCCATGCACGACGAATGGTGCTTGGTGCGGTACGTACCCAGCTTTGCTTAAGCGGCAAACTCAATTGCTCATCCGTCGCTCCCGCTCGCGTGAAGTCGTGCAGATACGTTGGCCAATCAGCGGCCGCGACCGTCGGCGTGCGGAGGACCGCAACCGCCAAAACGAGCAAGTAGATAGATCGCGTGCAATTTGTCGAGTCTTGTCTCATCAATCAGTCTCCTTGAAGACACAGATGACGTTAACAGATTAGTTGGTTTGCAGCGGTTTTCACATCATCTCACCTCTCGTTTGGGAGAGGTCGCGGCTTCAGCCGCGGGAGAGGGGCTTTAGCGGCGTTGATAAAGTGAAGTGGTTTGCACTGATTAAAGTCGCCCTCTCCCGGCCGCTACCGCGTCCGACCTCTCCCAGAGGGCTCATCGTACCACACAAGTCATGGATCGGCGGCGGCATTGCCAGCAGCGGTGGCGTTAATGGCGAGGTAGACGCGGGCGGGCGGGGTGCGAATG
>JASLRF010000448.1 GCA_030744095.1 Pirellulaceae bacterium
GGTCCACTTTCTTGATCGGCAGTGAAACAACCCCAGAATCGCGCCGGCTACAGCCAGACAGTATTTGACAACACCAACTGAAAGGCGAATGTGCGATCTTGCCCCGCCTGACACCGCGTTGCCGAACAACGATGATTGCCATGGCGCCACACGATAGTCGGCCAACCGTGCGGACAACTGCTGCACGACTTTTTCCGAACGATTCATGTCGTATTGATGACGCGCTCGCAGTTGTGCCCGTAAGACAGGAAACATGAGTATCACGGCCAGTGCCGCGCTCAGCGACAGCAATACCCACGTCCGTTTGTGGGCAAGTTTGCTCCCCAGAAGCCAGCCGCCACCGATCGGTAGAAGAACAGCCAGGAATAACGCGTAGTAGGTACAGAGGTAGTACGTCGTGGCATAGCTGACGGCCAAGAGAGTTGCCCGCCGAGACGTCGGTTCTGCAGCGAAATCGTGCAGCCGGCTTATGGTCCACACAATTCCAAAAACTGGCACCAGCTGAAATGCGCCCAGCTCGTTATGGACAAACGGCAGCATCTCGACCATGCTGCCGCCCAACGCTGCCGGAAGGATGTCAACTTCCCATCGTCGCAACAAGAGAAACGCGCTACACCCGTTGCAGGCCAATGCCAAAAGCAGCATCACATTGTATGCCGTGATGGGGCGATCGCGGCCAAAGGAAAGCGGTGCCGCCGCGGCCGTCAGCGCCATCGGCTCGGAGATTGCGAATGTACCTTGCGACGGATGAAAGATCGGTGCGTTCCAGTAACCTCGGTACGATGCCGTGATCCGGTCGCAGTTCCACCAGACGGTCCAGACACCAAACAAAGGAACCGTTGCCGCTGTCTGCGTCCCCACCGGAAGCGATCGGCCCAGATGACAGGTCAGTGGCCAGGTGGACGCGATCGCCAGCGTCAGGTATATCCCGATAATGGCGCCGATTCCCCCCAACGCTTTCGCCCGCTTAGACAACTCGACTCGGCGCATCCGTTGGCTCCGCTAATAGTTGCATTTTGCTGATTAGACTAAACCAAACCGTCGTGCCGTGCCGTTCCGAGTCAAGAAAACTTGACTTTTCTTGACTTTGCATTTGACCTTCCACTAGAATCCAAGATCTGAATTGGGCTTTTTTATCCATTTTGTATTTTACGTCCCTTTGGATCTGGAGGTGTGCAATGCGTAAGAGGAGACGACGGTCTAAGCAGAGACCACCGTGCAAGCGGAAACCACCAGGCGTGGCTTTCACGCTGGTCGAGTTGCTGGTCGTAATTGCAATCATTGGAATTCTGGTCGCGCTTCTGCTGCCAGCCGTTCAGGCGGCGCGAGAGGCGGCCAGACGGATGTCGTGCAGTAATAATATGAAACAGATCGGCTTGGCGATCCACAACTACCACGACACGTACAAGACGTGCCCGCCGTCCTTTATTCCCTTCCGCGGAGGCACGAGTGCACCGTACCCACGGCGAAACTCAATGTCGCGCAGCGGTGGAAACCAGGCAGGCCGATACGGTCCCAGCTGGGCTGCCATGATTCTGCCTTTCATGGAACAACAACCATTGCACGATAATATTGATGTCAACCGCCCGATAAGCCAACGGGGAGGCCCTAACGCACAGGTAAGGGGAACCCGTATCCCGTCGTACGTCTGCCCATCGGACGTTTTCGCCAGAGAAGGAAACGCGCTGACTCGATACAATGGACCGTGGGCACGGTCCAGTTATGGGATCAGTAGCGCTTGGGATCATAGAAACTCCAACTTTTGTTATGCGTGGCGATGGTGGCAGGTAGAGACTCCAGCGAATGTTCGAGGATTCGCTGGGGCTTATCAGGGGTCTACTTTTGCACAAGTTGTCGATGGCACCAGCAACACGACGGCGGTCTGGGAACTCCGCGCTGGCCCGTCGACGACCGACCCGCGTGGCGCATGGGCGCTTTCTCGAGGTTCGATCGTTGGTGGTTGCGGCAATGGCGATTGTCGTGGGATTAACTACCAACCGGCCAACCCGGATGACATTCACCAGTGTGTGGGCAATGGAACGCAGTGGCGAAACATCAAAATGCACTGCTGGGCGACAGGGGATTGTCAGCAGGGCCCCAAGAGCCTGCATCCCGGTGGTGCCCAAGCGACGCTTGCTGATGGTTCGGTTCGGTTCGTTTCCGAAACGATGAATCTGGCCACTTACCGAGCGGTCAAAACGATCATGGGAGGAGAGACACTGAATTTCGATTGATTGTTCTCGAAAGGGAGGCTGGCAGGCGTGTACCAGGCACGCTTGTTGGCCGTTGTTTTCATTCCAGAGTGGTAGACCGTATGTCCGCGTCGTGAAATCGCAGCGGTCAAGGCTTTCCTCAAGAGAACAAGAAGTGTCGGCACCCCGCAACTCGCTGTTCCGATTGTCGGCTGCAATTGTCATCATCGCGGGGGTATTTTGTTCGATTGTCTGGCTCTCGCGAAGTCCGTCACCGGATGGCGTTCTTCCTCCAGGGCTCTCGCAGGATCAATACCTGGAGGCGGCAAGGGCTTGGCAAGCAAAGCACGGGCGTGAACCGGAGCAGGTAGATGTCTTGGTCTGGCTAGCAGATTCGTTCGCGGTTGAGGGAAAGCTGAACGCTGCGATTGCCTGTTACGAAGCGATTCCCAGCGAGCATCCATCGTACGGGCCTGGTGCCCGTCTGGAGCAGGCCAAGGCACTCATTCGGCTTAACCGCGCGCCAGAAGCGGAAGCCAACCTGACAGCCTTCATGGATGTGATGAGTGAAGACCGACCGGTTTCTTGGCGCCAGCTTGTGGAAGCACTGGATCTGCTCAGGTTTCTGCTGGAGGTTCAACTCCGTTTTGAAGAAACGCGAAAGGTTTTGCGCGTGATTCATTCGATCGACGCGGCACGAACATTCGAAACGATGGCATACTGTTTCCCCAGTGTCTTGCGTTGGAACGGCGAGCAATCCGTCCGCTGGTTAGAGGGTTTCGTAGAGGAGAATCCAGACGATTTTAAGCTCCGAGTTGCGCTAGGTCGGTACCGTACCGGAGAGGGAAAACTAGCTGAAGCAGAAAAGATTCTGCAAGAATGTTGTCGTCAGCGTCCGGAAAACCTGTACGCATGGGCGGCACTTCTGGCCTGCTACTACGAGCAAGACGACTGGGCGAGAATCAGACAAGCAATGGCGACGCTTCCTCCCATCAAGAACTCGGATCCGTGGCTGTTGTCCAGGCTGCGCGGCCATCTTCATAATCACGAAGCTCAGTTTCAGGAGGCGGTGGAGTGCTTCCAGCAAGCGCTTGCCGCCGACCCTGCCAACGCCGAATCGTATCTGGGGCTGGCACAGGCGTATGCGGGACTCAAGCGCGACGGAGACCGGGCCACGGCCTTGCGCAAGGCGCACGTCATCGCTAGACTACAGAACCGTACTGGGTGGGCTTCTGTCAAGGAAGGAGACGTCGAACCGTTACTGGAAATGGTGGGTCTTTGTGAGGAAATCGACCTCGGCGATCAGGCCCTGTTGGTTGCTAAACTTGTGCTCAAGATTGATCCAGACAACGTGGAGGCAAAGAAAGTTGCACATCGACTGCAATCAGCACGTGATGACGCACGGGCGCCACGCGAGATCACTCAGTCGCCTTGAGCTTTGTCAGACAGATCGTGCGATCGCCTTCCAATTCGCCAGGACGAGTTTTCCGACAAAGCCAAGTCCTGCGACATTCCGCACGATGTTGGGTTGCCTCCTCGTCCTCGTTGGGGGGTGCGGGAAGGGCGATCCACCTGCGATGAAGAACCCACCCAAGCCACCGGCGAGCGCCGGAGTCGAATTGAATTCGACACTTGAGGTGGCTCCAAAAAAGCCGACAGGGGTACTCCCGGACTTCACGACTCCCGAAACCGGGATCGATTTCCAACGCTACGACGATATGCGTGGTTTGCACCGCATTATCGAATCCAACGGTGGCGGTGTGGCACTCATTGATTACGACGGTGACGGCTGGCTCGATGCCTTCTTCACCAACGGCTGCCGAGTGCCGTTGGAAGGCAGTACCGAAGAGCATACGAATGAAATGTATTGGAATATTGGCAAGGCACAGTTTTCCCGGACGACGGTCCAGACCCGGCTTGCGTGGCAAGGTTATTGCACCGGATGCGCTGTTGCTGATTACGATAGCGACGGTTTCGACGACCTCTACGTCACAGCTTTCGGTAAGAACCGCCTATGGCGCAACAACGGCGATGGGACATTCGAGGATGTTACCGAGGCATCGGAAACGGACGTCGACGTGTGGAGTTCCAGTGTCGCACTGGCCGACGTCAACCGCGACGGTCATCCTGACCTGTACGTCGTCAACTATGTCCAGGAAAAGGGCGAGCAGCCGCATTTGTGCAAGGATCCCGCGAGCCCAGACGGGTATGTCACCTGTCCCCCAACGGTTCTTCGCGCGGAGGACGATGTGTTGTTTCTTTCTGATGGCGAAGGAGGGTTCTTCAGTGTGACCAACCGAGCCGGCATCACTGGCGTCGATGGCAAAGGACTCGGTGTTGTGGTCTTCGATGCGAATCAAGATGGCTGGCCGGACATCTACGTGGCTAACGACGGTATGCCCAATTTTCTCTATCTGAATCAAACGCCGAGCGGGGCTGCCAGCCAGGTCACATCGTCCACCACGATAACCCCTATTCCAAAGTTTACCGAGGAGGCAGTGCAATTTGGTGCCGCCATGAACCAACTAGGAATGGCCCAAGCAAGCATGGGCGTTGCCCACGGCGACATTGACGGTGATGGCTGGACTGACCTCTTACTAACGCACTTTATTACAGAGACAAACACACTCTATCGGAACGATGGCGGTAGACAATTCGTGGACGCCACTCGCTTCAGCAGACTCGGTGCACCAAGCCAGACACAGCTAGGTTTTGGCACGGAGTTCATCGATTTCGACAATAACGGTTGGCTGGATTTGTTCGTCGCCAACGGTCATATCGACGACCTTCGCTGGCAACCGGCAAGTCCTCCGTATGCGATGCCGCCACAGTTCTTTCGCAATAATGGGGATGGCCGGTTCGAGGACTGTTCCACTTGGTCTGGCGATTACTTTCAAGGTCGGTGGCTCGGGCGCGGTGTCGCAGTCGGCGATCTGGACAATGACCGAGACCTCGACCTCGTGATATCACATCAGCGGTCCACGTCCGCCGTGTTGAGAAACGATACGGTAACCACCAACAGAAGCGTCATCCTTCGATTGATTGGGACAGGCGGTTCAAATCGGTCCGGCATCGGTACCAGGGTAGAAGCGGTAGGCCCGAGGTTTAAGCTGACAAGGGAAGTGGTTGGTGGCGGTAGTTATCAGTCGGCGTCCGATCGGCGAGTACACATTGGTCTGGGCGAACATGAAGTGATCGAAACGCTGTTCGTTCATTGGCCGTCGGGTACGACCGAAACGTGGCAGAATCTGACACCGGGATCCTATGTCCTCCGAGAATCGCAGGAGGAAATCTGGTCGGTGCACGATTGAAGGTTGCCGTTTGATTGCCTGAGAAAAAATTCCGCTTTCTCGGATTCATCCGGTTTTGGGACGCCAAAGGTCAGCCAAGAAACAACTGTCGCGAAACGGTTGTAGGACGGGCGCTCTTGCCCGTCTGATCAGAGGAGACAATTATTCATTGGCTGGCACTAGGCCTAGTTGTACCTGGCTGAGTCGCTTGTTTTAATGTGCTCAATAATGCTCACTAAATCAAAAGGAGATCTAACATGAAAACACTTTCCCATCTGTTGCTGGCGGCTTTCCTTTGTGCGTTTGTGGCCGGCTGTTCAGCCGAAC
>JASLRF010000449.1 GCA_030744095.1 Pirellulaceae bacterium
TGATATGACACGCCGTGACTTTACCATCGTGGCGCGAATCAAGACAAAGACGGGCGGCACGATTTTCGCAAAGACTGCGAACCACCCCGATTGGGTCCGCAACGGGAAGACACTGTTCGTTCGCGGCGGTCGCCTGTGCTACGACATCGGCTGGGTCGGTGCTGTTCAGTCACGGCGGAGGGTAAATGATGGCAAGTGGCACGACGTTGCAGTGACGTACCGGCATGAAACCGGGCAAGTCCAGCTGTTTGTCGACGGAAAAGCGGACGCCAACGGAACGTTGAAACCCAGACAGCCCGTGGCGGGGCACGTGGTTCGCGTGGGCTATACGGCCGACAATTTCCCCACCTCAAAATCATACTTCGAGGGCGAGCTTGCTAGTCTGCGTTTCGATCAGCGCGTGTTGGCGACAAGTGAAATCAGCCAAACGGAAAAGTCTGCTAAGGAGTCCGATAGCCTGGTTGCCCGCTGGAAGTTGACCGATGCGACTGGCGGCACTGTCCAGGACGGCAGTGGCCGTGGCCACACCGCCGAAGTCGTTGCGGGCTCGGCCCAACATGCAAATATTGAAAGTGGGTCTTTATTGGCCGGAATTACCGGCAACACAAGCGTCCAGTGGCTCGGCGTTGACGGCAACTTACGACTGATAATTCCCGCGGGCGACACACCGCTTCGGTTTACTCTCTGGCAGGCGCAAATCGCAGACGAGAATCGTGCCAGGACTTTCTTGGCCGCGTTGGTGGTCGAAGATCCGGACCGCGATCTCGCGGCGCTCACCCGTGGCGGTCCACCTCGCTGGCCCGAGGCTGTCAAGGCGGACGTTAGTATCGGGAACGATGACGGACCGTTCGCCGTCGACGTACTTACGCACCCCGTAACGAACCCCTGGTTCTGCCGTATGCGGCTGACCGGCTTTGACTTTTATCCAGACGGTGACCGCGCCATTGTGAGCGCCTGGGACGGCAGTGTGTGGCTGGTGAGCGGCTTGGCGGACTTGCCGGCGACAGCCGCCGAGCAAACGTCAACACCCGTCCAATTGACGTGGCAACGCATTGCCTCGGGACTGTTTCAGCCGTTGGGCGTGAAGATCGTCGACAACCAGGTTTACGTCACTTGCCGCGATCAGATTTGCATTCTGCACGATCTGAACGGCGATGGCGAGATCGACTACTTCGAAAACTTCAACAACGATCACCAGGTGACCGACCATTTTCATGAATTCGCCATGGGCCTGCAGACCGACGTGGCTGGTAATTTCTACTATGCCAAATCAGCACGCCACGCGTTGACGGCGCTGGTGCCCCATCATGGAACGCTGCTGAAAGTCAGTCCCGACGGCGCTCGAACAGAGATTGTGGCCAACGGTTTTCGGGCCGCCAACGGAGTTTGTATCAATCCGGATGGGACGTTCATCGTCACGGATCAGGAAGGCCATTGGAATCCCAAGAACCGCATCAACTGGGTCAAACCGGGCGGATTCTATGGCAACATGTTTGGCTATCACGATGTGACAGACACTTCGGATTCGGCCATGCAGCAACCACTTTGTTGGATCACCAACGCGTTCGATCGATCGCCCGCGGAACTACTGTGGGTGGACAGTCCGCAATGGGGATCCCTGAACGGCTCGCTGCTCAACCTGTCGTACGGGTACGGTCAGATCTACGTTGTCCCGCATGAAGAGATCGACGGACAGATGCAGGGCGGCATGTGCAGCTTGCCGCTGCCAAGATTCCCCACTGGGATCATGCGCGGTCGTTTCCATCCGATCGACGGCCAGCTGTACGGCTGCGGCATGTTCGCCTGGGCGGGCAGCCAGCAGCAACCCGGCGGATTCTATCGAATTCGCAAGACGAACCGCCCGGCGCATTTGCCGATCAGCTTGCGGGCCAAGCGCAACGGGATGCAGATCGAATTCAGCGAGCCACTCGATCCCCAGACCGCGGCGGATGTCAAGAGTTACGCCGTCAAGACTTGGTCGCTCAAACGAACGGCCAATTACGGTTCAGAGCATTATGGAGAAAGACCGCTCAAGGTTGCCGCGGCGCACCTGGCAAGCGACGGCAAGAGCTTGCTCCTGGAGATCCCGGAAATCCAGGCGACGTGGTGCATGGAAATCAAGTTTTCACTACGTGACTCCGACGGCAATCCAGTGCGAGGGACCATCCACAACACGGTGCACCAACTTGGTGATTAGCATGTACATACCGGCCAGCTTTGCAGAGCGCGATTTGAGCAAATTGCATGAATTTGTCACAGCCAACAGTTTCGTGACGTTTGCCTCGGCGAGCTCACATCGGCCGAGCATTCCTCTCGATGAGCAATCCTCGAACCTTTAATCGTTCTTGCCGATAACGCTCATGGTCCAGCGTCATGTTGACCTTGTAGGGTGCGTAGTATTTCTCGAAGTTGCCTTTCTGGATAAAGCGACTAGTGAGATCGAGCGGACGATTGTCCTGCTTATCTCGAACATTCTTCGTTGCGCCTGCGGCGATAAGCTTCTTGCAGATTTCGAAACGACACAGCTTCGCCGCCTCATGCAGGGCTGCGACTCCGTGCTTGTCCCGAATGTTCGGATCGGCTCCACGCTTGAGCAATTCGTCAATCAGCCAGGTCCTTCCGTATTGAGCTGCAAGGATCAAGGGCGGCCGCTCCTTGTCGAAGTGTTCATGTGGCATGTTGAGATCCGCACCGGCTTCCAGAACGATGCGTGCTTCTTCTGGATCGTCATTAATGATTGCCGAGTTCAGAATAGTGGTCAGCAGGTAGGGCGGCTCATTCTTGTAGCGGGATATTGCCTGCGCTTCCGTCTCAACGAAGAAGATGAACTCGTTGCTCATGTAGCTGTCGGGGTTCTGTACCTGAAGCATGTTCATCCCGCGATCAGGCAGTTCGTCGATAGCGACTTCAATCAAGTCCGGTCCGACAGATTCGATTGAACCGCGGACTCTACGTCCATTCACATACAGCGACGCACCTTGCTGAACGTGCCGGCCACTGATCTTCATCACTCGCTTGACTTCGTTGATGCGAGGAAACAACTGCGCACCGCGTTGCTGGTGCAACGAACCTGCAGTCCAGATCGCAGCTGGCGGAGAGGTTACATCAGAACCATGATGACCGGTGAAAGTACCAATAAACTCACCGTTTGCAGCAAGCTCCAGCAATTCGGCATTACTGAACGCCTGAGTTGGATCAGCTTTCCGCGCGTACTCTCCGATTTTGGAATCATAAACCAATGTAACGTGATGCAGTTTCTGTTGCGAATCCCGCGCCACCAATCCGTTTGCTTCAAGTACGATACTGCCGTCCGCCGCGGCTCGTTCAAGCGCCCG
>JASLRF010000450.1 GCA_030744095.1 Pirellulaceae bacterium
GCACCGCAGGGCAGTCCGAAATCGACTTGCGTTTCAACGACCTGGTAACGATCGCCGACCACTTGTTGATGTACAAGTACATCGTCAAAAACGTGGCGCTCAAACATCAGAAGACAGCGACTTTCATGCCCAAGCCGATCTTCAGCGATAATGGTAGTGGTATGCACACGCATTTTTCATTCTGGAAGGATGGCAACCCATTATTTGCCGGCAGCGGGTATGCGGGGTTGAGCGACATGGCCCTGCACGCCATTGGAGGTGTGTTGAAACACGCGCCGGCCCTCTTGGCGTTCACCAATCCCACAACCAACAGCTACAAACGCTTGGTGCCAGGGTTTGAAGCGCCAGTCAATCTGGCGTATTCGCAGCGTAACCGTTCAGCTTCCTGCCGGATCCCGATGTACAGTCCGAGCCCCAAGGCCAAACGGGTCGAATTTCGTTGCCCGGACCCCAGCTGCAACCCGTACCTCGCGTTCGCGGCGATCATGATGGCGGCCATCGATGGGATTCAGAACAAGATCAGTCCCGGCGATCCGCTGGATAAGGACATCTACGATCTCCCGCCCGAGGAAGCATCGTCCATTGCCAAGACTCCAGGATCGCTCGACGAAGCACTCGAGGCGCTCCATGCTGACCACGAGTTCCTGTTGCGAGGCGACGTCTTCACACAAGATGTGATCGATACGTGGATCACGTACAAGAGCACACAAGAAGTAGATGCGATGCGTTTGCGACCCCATCCCTACGAGTTTTGTTTGTACTACGACATATAGAGTCCTTGGACCTCGAATAAACGACTTGTTTTCACAGTATTCTTGGCCAGATGGCGTCACTGACCAAGAGACCGGAGCGCGTCAGTCGCACCCAATCGTCCTCTTCGATGATTGCGCCTTGCTCGATCAGCTGACGCAAAACATTGCCACACAACGCTTCGACGCTAAACCCTGTTTCGCTGGCAAAGCGTGACTTCTTGACTCCTTCCAAACGTCGCATACCAAACACCAAACACTCACGAGCGGCGGCTTCCGCATCAAGCGACTCGGACTCAGCAACTGGAGACTGACCGGCCAGGATTCGTCTCAAGTACATCGTCGTACTGCGATGATTGACTTCGCGACGACCATCCACAAAGCGGGCTGCGCCGGGGCCCGCGGCATAGTAAGTTCGGCCTGTCCAATAAACTTCGTTGTGGCGACAGCGCCAATCCGCGTCTGTCGAAGAACTGCGATCAACACGCGCGAAGTTCGATACTTCGTAATGTCTGAATCCAGCTTCTGTCAATACGTCGATCGCGCGTTCGTACATTTTGCCCTCGAGATCCTCATCGGCGCACTCCAGTTGGCCTTTTCCCAGGCGACTCCAAAACCTCGCCCCACGCTCAAACGTAAGACCGTAGGTCGACACATGATCTGGCCCCAGCGCCAGCGCGGATTCGAGGTCCGTTTGCCACGTCTGGATGGACTCTCCTGGAACGCCAAACATCATATCAAGCGACACTGCGGAAACCGCCGAGCGTGCCAAACGGAAAGCATGCTCAACGTCCGCTCGACGGTGATCACGTTCGAGAACTTGTAGCTTACCGTTGTCGAACGATTGGACGCCCAGGCTCAGTCGTGTTACGCCGTGGTGCTGTAGTATTTCAGCCCGTTCTGGCGTCATGTCGACGGGATTGGCTTCGACCGTAATCTCGCCGTCTGCCGCCAGCGGGAACCACTGCAGAACGACGCGGAGCAGTTGATCGAGCCCGGCGCCAGACAGATGCGTGGGTGTGCCGCCGCCGATGAAGAGCGTCTCGACTTCGCGCGGCGTGTTCAACCACGATAGCTCGCGCTGGAGCGCTTCCAGGTAAGCGCCGATCAGGTCGTCTCGTCCAGCCACCACCGTGAAGTTGCAGTAACCGCAGCGATGGCGGCAAAACGGCACATGGACATACGCGGCGCGCGGCGTTTGGAACCTGGGGTTGGTCATCGGGTCGTCAGTGACGAGGGTGCGTGCCTCTCCGCGGCCAATTTGATCAGCCGCGCGTTTGTCTCAAGGGCGAGTAAGGGCGATTTCAGCAAGGACAACCTCCCCACGCGACGGGGGTCGCGGAGATTTTACAGCCACAAGTGGAGTCGGCCATCGAGCATATCGGGCAATACGCTCTGGACGATCTCTCGGATCTGCCGGTCGTGGTACCGCGTGCTGAAGTGGGACGCGATGATCACGTTGTTGTTGAATTTGTCCCGCCGAGCGACAAAATCGTCCAAGTGCATGTGCCCGTGTTTATGAATCTTGTCCTTGCGGTGATCGGGCGCCACGAATGTCATCTCAGCGATGAGCACCTTCGCGTCAAACATCGTGGGGCAATTGTCCAACCCCGGCGGCGAAGTGTCGCCCAGGTACCCAAGCAACGGGATCCGCACCTCCGTCGTGACTTCCTGTCCAGACAGGCGTAAATCGCGGATCTTGTCGCCTGGAAAATCGATGAATTCGGGCTTCAGTTTGTTGCGACGTTCCCAGACGACAAAACCGAGCGAAGGGACCGTGTGTGTGGTCGCCGAGACGGTCACCACTAATTCTCTTGAGATGTCGATTTCGTCACCCGGCTGAATGCCGATCAGTTCACATGGCAGCCGGCCGCGATCCAGTTTACGGTAGGTTTGTAGAATTCGATCCACATGCTCGACGGCATGATCAGGCAAATAAATGGTCGGAGGATCCATCTTCATCATTCGCCGTCGCGCGACGTAGACGGGCAACGCGGCCAGGTGATCAAGATGGCTATGCGAAACAAACCAAGTGCTCGTACCCATAAAATCCCACGGCTGTGCGCCCAGGTCGAAGCCGATCTTCAATTCCGGGATTCGCCAATATGTTTGCACGGCCGCGCGCGAATACCCCTCGATCGTGAATCGATCGTGTGACAAGGTACGAATGGGGGCATTGCTGACCATATTCTCGGCGTGTCATTTCTCGCTGGTGGGCTTTGTGGGGTATTATTGAGGCCACAGTCTCACGGGAGAGTGGCGTCTACAAACAGAGGGCGACGAGCGTGGAACAAGACTGTGATGTCATGCGCTTCCGTCGGCTGGAGCGAAGACACCACAAGGGCCGCTCGGGTTCAATTTGAATTGCCTGTTGGCTCGGTCTCTTCGGCCGTTGCCTCTTCGTTGTTGGCCTGAGTCGTCTTTGTGCCATAGTTATCGACATTGGAAAAGTCCGCCTCGGGACAAAAATTTTCGCTCGGCAGGATCAGAATCTCGCCATGCAGGTGTTGTTGTTCGGTACGCACTCCATGGTGTCTGGTCAATTCAAGGATGGCCAAGAAAACTCCGATCATCGCCGTCTTGTGCATTCCGAGTTGTAGCAGGTCGGACATTTTGGCTTCCCCTCTTGCGATCAGGTAGGCATGAATCCGTTCCATGTAGACGTGGATCGGGGTGTCGTCGTAGACAATGTTCGACGGCAAGTTCCTCTGACCATCGCGCATGATACGCCCCATCGCACTGACCAGATCCCAAAGCTCGATCTCTTGAATCGGCTGTGTACCCAGGTCGACCCGCCGTGGCGGTAGATCGTCCGCCAACCGAGTGAACCGGCATTGCCATTGGCGACTTTGCTCTTCCAACAAGCTGGCCGCATCTTTGTACTTTTTGTATTCCAACAGTCGTTGGACGAGTTCGTCGCGCGGATCTTCGACTTCGCCAACCTCTTCGTCAACGCGGGGCAAGACCATTCGCGACTTGGTCTCCAGAAGCGTGCTGGCCATTTCTACAAAATCGCCCACGTCGTCGACGTCGAGCAGTTCGAGGACTTCCAAGTGCTCCAAGAATTGCTCGGTGATCAGGGCGATAGGGATATCCGCGATATCGATTTCGTGTTTGCGGACCAGATACAGCAAAAGGTCGAGCGGCCCGCGAAATGTAGCTAAATCAACTCGAAACGACATCCTAAATCCCTGCAGATTTGCCAGGCCCATCGCGAGAGACGTAAGCCGCGTGGGGTCTTTTGGTTATACCATGCTCCCCCAAGCACGGTCAGGGCATTTTGCCCCTCGGTATGGGAGGGAATGTTGCGACGTGATTCATCTGTGCTAAACTGAATACTAATTCAATGCGTTGATGACAAACGACTTAAGACCGTTCTTGATCTCTACACAAGAGGGCGACTTCTCGCACTCATTCAGTTGGTCGCGTTGTTTTGAGTCGCGCGAACACAGACGCTGTGACGATACGGGTTGACGCTAACAATCCGGTGGTTTGTTGGGTCTGGGCACGCCAGGCGATATTGAGTTGAATACGACGACACACACCATCAATTACCGATAACTCATTCCGTCCGAAATAGTTTTCAGGTTCCGGTGGCGCATGATTGAAGTCAAGCATAAGGATAACGGCAAAGTTCTTTATACGAATGAAGCCGACTCTTTCGCCGAAGCGAAGCTAGACGGCGTGCGATGGGCTGGGGCTGATTTGGTCGATGCCGATTTGTCAGGCCTGGATCTGCAGCGATCCGATCTGCGTGGTGCCGATTTAACCGGGGCGAACCTCGGCGGTGCCAACCTCCAAAGCGCCCTGCTAACCGAAGCCTCGGTCGACAGCGCCATTCTGGTTAAAGCAAATCTAATTGACGCGGTCTGCCAAAACGCATCGTTTCGTGATGCTCGCCTGAGCGACGCCAACTTGCGTTATTCGAAGCTGCAGAACTGTGACTTTACGGGTGCTGACTTAAGTGGTACGGATCTGTCCATGACTGATCTCCGCTGCAATCTCAACGATGCCAATCTGAAGAATTCGGACTTGCGTGGCGCGGATCTGACGGGTGCCAACTTGAACGGCGCTGATCTCTGCGAAGCCAATCTTAATGAGGCTAAGCTTGGGGGAGCGCAGATGCAGCGCACGAAAATGACTGGTGCGATCGGCCCGACAGGCAGGCGATTCGGGGCCAAAGTACCGCCGCCGGCGAAACCTTGGTGGAAGGTCTGGGGCTGACAGCAAACGGCCCCGCCAACACGTTTTCTCCACTGCGTCTTTATGTCTCGATTTTGGTTCGGCGAGTTCCGATCAAAGCAGCCTCGCGATAGCCAACTTA
This sequence comes from Pirellulaceae bacterium, assembly GCA_030744095.1. Next base: position 5,074 of record JASLRF010000450.1, read on the forward strand.
AGGGACGATGCCCGCCCCTTGTGTCGCTTGCCGTACGTGACTATCATGGCGGTTTCCCCTTTTGTCAATTGGAGTTACGTAGATGCGCCACGTGTTGTCAGCTGTCGTGCAAAACGTTCCAGGTGTGCTCGCGCACATCTCTGGCATGCTTGCATCACGTGGTTACAACATCGATTCGCTGGCAGTTGGCGAAACGGAGGATCCCGATTTGTCGCGGATGACGTTCGTGGTGGTCGGTGATGATCGCGTGCTCGAACAAGTTCGCAAACAGCTTGAGAAAATCGTCACCGTTGTGAAAGTCGTCGATGTGAGTTCGAAAAACCACGTCGAGCGAGACTTGATGCTGCTGTGCGTCAAAGCCGCACCGGGCCGTAAACGGAGTGAAGTGCGCGAACTGGTGGAGATTTTCCGCGGGAAGATTGTGGATGTCGGACCGGACGAAGTGATGATTGAAATGTCCGGTCGCGAAACCAAAATCGAAGCATTTATTGAACGCATGCGACCTTATGGGATTTCCGAGCTCGTGCGAACCGGCCGAATCGCGATGGTCCGTGGTCGCGGCATGTCCGATTCCACGGCAGTCTCAGAGTTCGCTGCTAAGAGCAGCTAAGAACACAAATCAGGATTATGTGAACCGAATCAGGAGTTCAAGATACAAAATGCCCGCCACGATTTACTATGACAATGATGCCGATCTTTCCCTGTTGAAAGACAAGATAATCGCGATTTTGGGCTACGGCTCACAAGGACACGCCCAGGCACAGAACCTGCGCGACAGTGGCTGTAACGTCATTGTTGGTCAGCGACCGGGCAGCCCTAATTACGAACTGGCAGTCTCTCACGGCTTCGAACCGATGCCGATCGACGAAGCCACCAAACGTGGCGACTTGATCAATATACTCTTGCCGGATGAAGTTCAGGGCGACATCTTCAAGGACCACATTCTCAAGAACCTGTCGGAAGGCAACATTCTGATGTGTTCGCATGGCTTCAATCTGCATTTTGGTCAGGTCGAAGCACCCCCCGGTGTTGACACACTGCTGGTCGCCCCGAAGGGGCCCGGCCATCTGGTCCGCAGTGAATTCGAAAAGGGTGGTGGCGTTCCGAGTTTGATCGCTGTCGGCAAAGGCGCTTCCGAAGAGACCAAGCAACTTGGCCTGGCCTACGCGAAAGGCATCGGCGGCACACGCGGCGGCGTGATTGAAACCACGATCGCGGAAGAAACCGAAACGGACTTGTTCGGCGAACAGGTCGTGCTTTGCGGCGGTGTAAGTGAGCTTGTCAAGGCCGCATTTGAAACGTTGGTCGACGCCGGCTATCAACCGGAGATGGCATATTTTGAGTGTCTGCACGAACTGAAGCTGATCGTCGATCTGTTTTATCAAGGTGGTCTCAGTTACATGCGGTACAGCGTCTCCAATACGGCCGAGTACGGTGATTATTCACGTGGCCCGCGGATCATCAACGACGACACTCGAGCGGAGATGAAGAAGATTTTGGAAGAGATTCAAACCGGCAAATTCGCTCGCGAGTGGATCCTGGAAAACCGTGCCGGCGCGCCGGCTTTCAAAGCCGTTCGCCGTCGCGACCGATCGCTGCAAATTGAAGACG
>JASLRF010000451.1 GCA_030744095.1 Pirellulaceae bacterium
AACATCACACAGCTAGGAAGTGGCTTCTTGGCCCCGTTGCTGTTCAGCCCGTTCTTGGCTCTGGGCGTGACGGTTTTGTTGTATCCCCTGTTGACCCATGCTCGTCGTCGATTCGGCGTAACAGCGGAGACTTGCCTCTGCGTCGGCGGTGCTACCGTCGAGGTCGTTCCGGAGGCCTGCAGCGCCGTCACCCTGCGGCGCGTCGAACAGCTTTCGATCCAAGTGGGAGACGTTGTCACCTGCCGTAATCGATACCAAGGGAAGATGTTCGGAATCGACGCCGGCCCTACGTTGGACCGTCTGCACTATGTGTCGGCCGGTATGGTCAGCTTTGCCCGTGGGCTGAACGACACGCCAAAGATCGCCGCGTTGCTGGTGCTCGCTCCAGCGATCGGGCAATTTGGCAGTGTGGCGCTAGTCGGAGCGGCGATCGCAGTCGGCGGCATCATCAGCTCACGACGCGTGGCCGAGACGATGAGTCAGAAGATCACTGCAATGAATCACGGGCAAGGGTTCACTGCCAACTTCATCACGAGTTTGATCGTGATTGGCGCCAGCCGGCTAGGCTTGCCAGTATCGACGACTCACGTCGGTTGCGGATCGCTGTTCGGAATTGGCTCCGTAACCCGTCAGGCGAACTGGAGCATGATCGGCAGGATTCTCGGAGCCTGGTTAGTCACTTTGCCGCTGGGTGCTGCGCTCGGCGCTCTCTTCTACTGGCTGATCAGTGGACTTGGATAGTCATCATCGAGGCTTCTCAACTCCAACGGAGGTCTACCCTCTTCTGATGGCGGACGTGTTTTGTGTCCAGCGTTTGTACTTCCAAGGTCGCCCCGTTGTCCTTTAACAGCATTCTTATCCAGCCCACGGCTTCTTGGGGACCGAATGTGTACCCAACCGGAGGCATGGAAACGAAGAACACGTTTCGCGACTTGAAGATCTGAAATTGGTGCATGTGGCCAAACACGACCGCCTTGACGTGTGGTCTTGCGTGGAGCAAAGCGAGAAATCGATCCGTGTCTTCCAGGCCGCCCGTGAATCCCCGGAAGGGGTCCGCGCTGGGAACGATGAAATTCTCTTGTCCAGTGTGTTGTCGATATTCATCGCTCGGATTGACATTGTGATGAAGTACCACAACGGCTGGTTTGTCCGATTCAGAATCAAGCACGGCCTCGAACCACGCTAGTTGTTCCTTGCCAAGTCTTCCCGGTCCCTTCACCGGTCGATCAGGGGTTTGCATCGTAAGCGAGTCCAACAACACAAGATTCGCGTGCTGAGATTTCAACACTGAGACATGGCGGTTCTCCAGCAGAAGACGGTCGTCACTTTGAGTTTGCTCTCTAAACACGTTGGAGAAGTTGTCGCGATGATCATGGTTGCCCATTGCCACGTGAATCGGAATCGTGTCAAGCAACTTCAGCTTGCGAGCCAGCAGTTCATATTCTTCCTTCCCACCCACATGCACGCAGTCGCCGCTCAAGACGAGCCCCGCAGGCCTTTCCGCAGACGCCAGCACTTGACGAGCAGCCCGCTCGAAGTTCGTCGCCACGAGAGTTGCACGCTTTTCCATGGCCGTTCTGTTGTTGTCGTAATGCTGATCAATCGACCGTTGGGACAACAGATGCGTGTCGGAAATCAGCGCCCAAGAATTTGGGTTCACTTGAGAATCAGAGCCAAGCAGGTCGGAGTGTCCCAACCCTGCAATCGCCGATGCCGATGCAGCGAGAAATCGACGGCGTGACACGGGCAAGAGATGTGCTGGCATGGCGTGACTCCTTGCGGTCGAAAACAACCTGTTGGTGATGGCAGTATACCTAGTCCGGCTGATATGCCCGGCACTTTGGGCAAGATAGCCGCAACTGCTTTTCCAGCAATAACTTCTGCAACTACTTGAACGACGCATGAATAATCCGGGCTAGAGCATCCTTTACATCCGTGTGGCGTTGACTTGGCGGGAAACTTCAGCTCGGACCGTTGGAAAATCTGGAGATCTTGAAGATTCTTGTCCCCGTTTCGAGCTCCGCCGACAGTAATTGGTGTTTGATTCAATTGGAGGTCATGGATTGGCGGATCGAAAGGCGAGATTGGCGTTCGAGATTCTGGCCCGTGAGAACTCGCGGATGCTGATGGCCTATCTGCGCAGCATTGTCAGGGATGATGCTGCGGTGGATGACCTGTTTCAGGAAGTGATGGTTGTCGCGTGGAGGCGGCTGGACGAGTGCGATTTGTCTCAACCATTTGGACCGTGGCTTCGTGGTATCGCGTCACGATTGGTCATGGCTTATTACCGCAAGCTCAAGGTGTCGCCGCGTTTTTTGGATGACGTCGTGCTATCGCACTTAGACCGTCAATTTGAGACTATCGCCACACAGGTCGGCGATACGTGGGACGAAAAGGTGTCGGCCCTGCACGATTGCCTTGGTGCGTTGTCTGATTCGCATCGCGACGCAATCAACGGCCGTTACTTCGATGGCTTGAAGACCACGTCGTTGGCAGAACGTCTCGGGATTTCAGTGGAGGCGTGCAAGAAGCGACTCACGCGCGCCCGAGCATTGCTCGCCGATTGTCTCACCCGGAAGGGTATCATGATCAAGACGGAGTTAACCTCGTGAACGATCAGCATCCCTTGTCCGACTGGCTGGATGGCGATGAAGTGTTGTCGCGCGGTGATGAGGATCTGTCGCCGGCGGTTGATCGTCGACATCTAGCTGATGAGTTGGTCATTCACGGCTTGTTGTCTGACGCGGCCCAACGGAACGACATTGAAGATGAACAGCGGATAACGCGGTTGCTGGGGGCACTGGACGAAGCAGGGGCGAGTTCGCGGAAGTCGCGGTTGGCGATTGTCTCCAGCCTTGCCGCCCTGGCAGCTTGCGTGTTGATCGCCGTCGCGCTGCTCCGGCCGACAACCGTGAGTGCAGCTGTGGCTCTGGAGCGAATGATCGAATCGGTTTCCCAGTCGGTCGATCGAGCTTATCGACTCAACGTACGTGAAGAGTATGCAAACCGTCGGCGACCAGCAAACCTCCCTGAGGAACGATGGCGCGTGGAAGCCAGCGAAGATCTGGACGGGGCGCACCTTTACGTCGGTGGCGTCAATCGTTATGTCTTTGTGCGCAAACTGCTGGATGGCCGCACGCGAGTCACAGGCTGCGATGGTAATGAAAGCTGGGCGTTCCGCGAGGATGGTCCCGTGCACGTCAGTCAGGATATGACGCGTTTCCGTGGCGGCCTGCCCGGCCAACGGCAAAGTCTTGGCTTCACGGACCTTTACTCGCAACTTACAGCGTTTCGCCATGGTTACGAGATTGAGCTTACAAGCGAGCGCGGTGAGCAATTCGGCACGCTGGTCGGCCAACGCAAATCCAGTGACGTTCGCGGCCCGAAACGTGTCGAGATCCTCTTCGACCTAGCCAGTGGAACGATTCATCGCATGGTCCTCAACGGATTGCCCCGCGGTCACGGAGGGCCCAAGAGCGTGGAATTCGTCTTAGTCTCAGAAGAGAAGGTTGACGTCGATTTCTATTCGCACAAGTCGCACCATGACGGCAAACGACGCATCAAGCGAGAGGTATCAAGATGAAGACACGTAAGCTGTGGCTTGGGTCGTTTGCAGCCGCGCTGTTCGTGCTTGCGGCACCTGCTTTTGCACAGCAACAGAGAGTGGATCGCGTTAGATCGGCGATCGATAGGGATGGCGACGGGAGAATTTCCGCGGCTGAGTTAAAGGCAGCAGCAGCTTCGATTCGGAAGTTAGACGCCAACAGCGACGGCGTCATTTCACGAGAAGAGTCAACCGGACGCGGCGATCGGACGTCGGGACGCAGGAGCGGAAGTCGACTTGGCGGCTACACCACGCCTCCACCAGCCAACGATGTCCCAGGCCATCGGTTCAACATCATCGTCGGCCGACTCACCGATACCAGCGCCACGATACGAGTGCTGTTCCACGCCGACGCGCGTGTCTACCTCACGTATGGCTCGAAAACGGGGCAGCATGACTCCGAAACGGAATCACAGGATATCTCGGCGCGTGAGCCCTTCGACTATGTAATCGATTCACTGCAGCGGAACTCTCGCTATTTCTATCGACTCTCATACGAAACGGAAAGCGAGACTCAGCAGAGCGCCGAGTACACCTTTCACACGCAACGCGATCCGGGTAGCGCGTTTGTGTTTACCGTGCAGGCGGATTCACACTTGGACGAAAACACCAGCGGTGACGTCTACCGACGCACGTTGGCAAACGCGCTGCGCGACCAGCCGGACTTTCATTTCGCACTCGGTGACACGTTCATGACGGGCAAGTACGTCAAGCCCGAGCTGGCCCATCCGCAGTATCTCGCTCAGCGGTACTATCTCGGGCAGTTGTGCCATTCCGCCGCGCTGTATTTCGCCTTGGGGAACCACGACGGCGAAGCAGGAAATCGCGGATCGAACGTCTGGGCGACAACGACGCGGAAGCGCTACATCCCTAATCCACATCCAAATGACTTCTTCACAGGCAACGAAGATCGCGAGAGTGAGATCGGACTCCCGGAGAACTACTATCAATTCGA
>JASLRF010000452.1 GCA_030744095.1 Pirellulaceae bacterium
AAGCCGCAACTACCGCCGGGATTCACGAACCCGCGTGTTTGCCAGGCGGGCATCTTGGCGGTACGAGGTCCGGCTTGTGCGCCCGATAACGCTGGTACCGATTCTAGCGCGGAGACGTTTTGCAGCGGTTGCCGTGCCGTCGATGTGTTGCAACCGTTTCCGCTTGTGGTGATTGTGGATGATAGTGACTTCGTCGCTTTGTCACTGTCTAACTTCCTGTGGGTTGTCTTTACGCGCAGCAACCCCGCGGTCGATGTTTATGGCATCGATTCGTTTATCGAAGACAAACACTGGGGATGTCGAGGATCGTTGGTCATTGATGCTCGCATCAAGCCACACCACGCTCCGCCGTTGGAAGCAGATCCGGAAATCACCAAGAAAGTCGATGCTCGTGCCGCGCGCGGCGGCCCCTTGGCAGAGTATTTGTAGAGCCGGTCTTATGACATCGTCGCAACTGTTGGCCCACAGTATCCGCCGCCACGATCGACGCGGCCCATGAATTTGGATTTAAACTCTTTTATCGCGATTCCACTCCTGGCCACGCTCGGTTACGAGCACGTGCCGCCGTGGGGAAATGCGCTGCTGGCGCTCTGGTTGTGGGCACTTGGGGGCAATCTTGGCAGTTTCATGAACGTGGTCGTTTACCGCGTACCGCTCGGCCGAAGTGTTGTCCATCCAGGTTCGCGTTGCCCTAATTGCAAAACTGCGATTCAGTGGTACGACAACATTCCCGTGATTAGTTGGGTGTTGCTGCGGGCACGGTGTCGGCATTGCAAGATCACGATTTCTTCACGCTACCCGTGCGTCGAGGCGTTAGTGGCGGCTGTCGTGTTGGTGGTTGGATTCCTTTCGCCGGTGGCGCTGGGTCGAAATCTGCCGGAACCGATGACCCCCGTGCCGATGCAGTTTGAAACCGTGTGGCTGTGGTTGCTGTTTGCATTCCATGTCTTGCTGCTGTGTACGTTGATTTGTGCGGCATTGATTCGGTACGACCGGATGCTCCCACCGTGGCGTTTGTTTGTGCCGGCTGCGGTCGTCGGTTGCATTGCTCCCATGTTGCCACCGATCGCATTGTGGAGCGGGTTGCGGCCCGTGTCTTTTTTTGCGTTTGCCGAACAGTCGGCGATTGCAGTCGCTATTTGGGATTCCATTTCCGGGGCGGCAGTTGGATCTGCCCTGGGGCTCGTCGTTGCGGCGGCGTCAATCAGCAGACAACGTAGGTCGATTGAATTTGCGGAAGTGCCGGCTGTCGCCCTGTGTGGGTTGTTTCTGGGGTGGCAAGCTGTTTGCGCTGTCGCTTGTTATGCCGGCGCCGCACACTTGGCGACCCGAATGATCACTCGAGGCGCAACGCGAGCCGGTCGATTACCCTGGACTGCGCATATGGCCTTGGGCATTATGTTACTGATCATCCTGTGGCGGCCGATTGTTGAGCGCGCCCCGTGGCTGGGGAATCAGGCCTCCATTGCAACTTTTGGCTTGACAGTGTGCGTCGTTGCGTTGCTTGGCTACCTGACATCATTGATCCAATTCGAATCCACCGAACAGACAGCTTCAAAAACATCAAAAGGTCTACGCATGTCTCCCAACGAGAACCTGCAAGCAATCTTGAACTCACCCACCTATCACCTGGCGGAATTGGACACCGACTTTCTGCAACGTGACGAACTTCGTCCGGTGCGAATGCAGTTGGAATTGCTGAAGCCAGAAATGGCGCTCGAAGAACAAGGCGTTCATTCGACCATCGTAGCCTTTGGTGGTACACAAATCGTGGAGCCCGAAGCAGCAGGAGCGCGGCTCCAAGACGCTCGCCAATCATTGGCCGTCGCGCCGGACGACCCCGCGCTACAAAGGGCTGTGGCACGGGCCGAACGAGTCCTTGCGAAGGCTGGCTACTACGATGCCGCACGCGAATTCAGCAAACTGGTTTCGGCTGCATGCCAGACGCAAGATGAGTGCGACTACGTCATCACAACCGGCGGTGGCCCAGGGATCATGGAGGCAGCCAACCTTGGAGCCTACGACGTTGGCGCCAAATCAATCGGACTGAATATCACCCTGCCTCACGAGCAGGCTCCGAATTCGTACATCACACCTGAACTGTGTTTTCAGTTTCACTATTTCGCGCTCCGCAAGATGCATTTCTTGTTTCGTGCAAAGGCTCTGGTCGTGTTCCCTGGCGGTTTTGGGACGTTGGACGAACTGTTCGACGCGCTGACGTTGCGGCAGACGAATCGGATGCAGGCGATCCCCATTATCTTGTTCGGCAAGGAGTACTGGAGCCGCGTGATCGATTTCCAATTCCTGGCGGATGAAGGAGTCATCGCCGATGAGCACCTGGATCTGATCAGTTTTGCCGAGACGCCGGAAGAAGCCTGGGAACTTATCCAGCAGTTTCATCAAGACGCGCCTGTGAACTAGACCGACAGCGCGATTTCATTCGGTCGCCAGGAAGGGGGCGGGAGTCTTTTTCGGGCAGCGACCTGCAATCGACATACGCTGTTGGCCGAAAAAGACTCGCGACAGCCTCACTATTCTACTCCGCCACACTGAGACAATAGAACCGCTCGGCCGTACCGCCAAAGATCTGCTCGAGTTCGCTCGCACCGAGTTCACCCACAATTTCGCGCAGCGCGTCGTGCACCTGCTGGTAACTGCCAGCCAACTCACAGACCGGCCAGTCCGATCCGAACATACAGCGTGCCGGTCCAAATGCTTCGAGTGCCATTTCCACATACGGTTTCAGGTCGGCCGGCTTCCACCGTTTCCAATCCGCTTCGGTGACCATTCCTGACAGCTTGCAATACATGTTGGGATGCTGCGCGGCCGATCGCAGATCCTCGCGCCATGGGTCGGTCATGGCCTCTTTGATTCGCGGCTTCGCCAGGTGGTCAATCACCATCGGCAAATCGGGCAGCATCTTCGCCAGTGGTGCGGTGTGTTTCAGGTGCTTCACGTAGAACAGCAAATCGAACGGTACACCGTGCCTTTCCAGGACCCGCAAACCGCGTACAACATCTGGGCGAACAATAAAATCGTCATCCGGTTCATCCTGAGTCACGTGCCGAATGCCGACGAACTTGGGATGGTCTTTGAATTCGAGCAACTGCGTTTCACAGTCGTCGCCGGCCAAATCGACCCAACCGACAACGCCTGCGATAAACTCGTGTTGTTCGGCCAAACCAAGCACCCACCGACTCTCATCGATGTTGTGCTGCGTTTGCACGATCACCGTCCGATCAACACCGACTTTGGCGATACGATCAGCCAGATCTTCCGGCAAGAAATCACGACGAATCGGTTCCAAGCCGGGCGTTTCGAGCCACCGGTAGTCGAACGGCTGGTCGAGTTGCCAAAAATGCTGATGGGCGTCGATAACTTCAGGCATCGCGAATTCCCTCGTTGCTTAGTCCATCCGGACACCGATGGTCAGCAACACATTGGCGAAGCGCTGTTGGTCGGCGGTCTGAATTGTCAAGATATGATCGGGCGTCGCGACGGCATCATAGAAGGCCCATTTTTCGATTGGGTCCAGATCCAACTCGACGCCGGCCTCCTTCATTGTCGCGCGATAGTCGTCCCACACGGGAGGATCCTCCGCCAAGGCGTACTGGCCGGACGTCTCGTACATCATCGTATTGACCGCCTCAACCGGTAGCGCCGACAAGACCGCCTGCAGCA
>JASLRF010000453.1 GCA_030744095.1 Pirellulaceae bacterium
GTATAGACTGCGAATCCCCAACCCGCCGCGATGGCGATCCAACCGGCATTGTGACCTTTCGTCTGGCGCAATACCACGTTCGCGACGACTCCATTGCCCAACAGAACTAGGATGATCGTACCGATCATTTCTGCGACGTACAGTTCCATACGCTGCTTCCCTTCTTGGTCACTCTTCAGCTTGGAGCCGCAGATTCTTCGAGGACGACAGGTGCATGATCATGATGCAAATATCACGGCGGGTCAACAAAGCCGACCAGCGCTGCGAGGAGCAAGCTGAACTCGCTGCATCGGTGTAGAACGAGACAGCGCACGACGTCGTTTCTCACAGCCCTATTTGATCACGGTCATCGATCAACGCAATTTCGCTATCATCGCCTGTCTGTTAATCTGAAATCCACATTGTTCAGAACAATAGCGTTGTATCTGAGGTTTCGATACATTGACGGACTGCATTGTTACTTGTCCGGTGCCAAGAGGTGGAATCGCCGCCATGATCGGGATGCTTGTCGAAGTCGACGACTCACTGGTAAGCTTGTATCAGGTTTTTCTGTAGAAATGAGTCAAGTTTTCAGCGACATGCACCGACCGCAGGTTGGTCGGGAGGCGGATCGCCGCAACCGAGCGATAGTTCGCGTCGGTCCGAAGCACAGCCTCGGTAGCAGTTGGTGATTCGTGGCGAATACGAGTTCAACAGGACCATGAAATGATTTTGCGTCTCTTTTGTACCTTTGCCCTATTTTTGCTGGCTGGTTGCGGTGGGTCAGACGTCCCGACACCTGTCACCGACGCCCGGTTGCCGGCGACAGACGCGATGGTCGATCCTGGGGCCGAGAACGCAAGCCGGCCCGGAAACGTCGGCGATACGCCGCAGCCATCGGCCAGTCCCACGATCGAAGGCCTCACGTTTAACCTGCAGCATTACGTACAGAACGAGAACTATGAAGAAGCTCTCAGGTTCGCGGAAATGGCGTTGGAGCTAGAACCGGACAATACCTCAGTACTCCTCATGGCTACCCAACTCGCCCAGCAGTTGGGCATGAAACGTGGGCAAACGGGCAGTGACCGCGAGGCCGCCAACGAACTCTTGATTAGGTCAGCGGATTTCATGCGGCGAATCCAGAAGTTAGACAGCAAACTCGCCGATTCACAACAGCAGTTCCTGGGCCGCATTTATTACAACGAAGCCTATGCATATGCGAACAACGGTGAAAACGAAAAAGCGCTCGTGGCGTTGGTCGAAGCGTTCGAAGCGGGTTTTGATGACTTTAGACTGATCGAGTCGAATGCCGACCTGGCAGAGCTGCGTAAGATTCCTGAGTTCAGGCAGGTGTTTACCGCACGTCGTGAAGAACACCGGCGGCAGCGTTTGGCCAGAGCCAAAGAAGAAATTGCTGGCCAACAACCGTTTGAATTCGACTTTGATTTGGTTTCGACGGACGGTCGGTCAATCAAACTTGCTGATTTCAAGGGCAAGGTATTGATCGTAGACTTCTGGGGTACGTGGTGCCCACCATGTCGGCAAGAGATTCCACATTTCGTGAGACTACTCAACAACCACCGTAGCGCAGGCCTCGAGATCGTCGGCATCAACTATGAGCGCGGCGATGCCGCGCAGTTCAAAGACATGATCAACAAGTTTGCAGAGGAATATGGCGTTAACTATCCTTGCCTGCTCGGCGACGATGTCACGCTTGGTCGTGTGCCGAATTTAGAAGGTTTTCCTACATCGTTGTTTATCGATCCGTCCGGAAAGGTGCGTCTCCAGATCGTTGGATACCACCCCTATGATCATCTTGAGGCCGTCGTTCAGGCACTGCTGGCCGAAGCGGACGACGCCACAGACAGTTAGACGCGTCACGCCGCGTGGCTCTATTATTGCGACACATTGGAACCAGGTGCGGCTGAGCGCCGTCGCTGGACGACGCGAAGAGGTTGTCACGATGTCGTGAGTGGTGGCGGCGGAAGCCCGTCGAAGATCGTCACGCCTAAGAAGATTGTGACGCCTGATTCGCTAGGGAAGGAATTAGAATGAGCGAAAAGAAGAGCCACTTGACCCTCTACATTTGCATCGCTATCGTCGCCGCGATTGGGCTCGCATTGGGTGCTCCGCACTTTGCGATGAAGTTCCACATCGGCGGTGAAATATTCCTGCGACTGCTCAAAATGATGGTCGTGCCTCTGGTGGTGACGAGCGTCATGAGCGGCATTCTCGGTTTGGGAGACGTTCGCAAACTGGGAAAGCCGGGTGGATTGGCAGTCCTCTATTATTTCTGTACGACGATTCTCGCAGTGGTGGTGGGGTTGGCCGTGGTGAATGTGATTCGACCGGGGGTTGGAACTGTTGATCAAGCGACCTTGGATAGATTCGAAAACGCGGGGAATGCAAACGCACCCAAGGCACGCATGTTGAAGAAGTTGTCCGACGTAACGGGCATGACTGAAGACGAAGTTGGCAGCGTGTTTAGAGAATTGCCTAGCGGCGAACCGGAAACTCCAAGCGTTTCGAAGATTCTTGAAAACCTCGTCTTGATGCT
>JASLRF010000454.1 GCA_030744095.1 Pirellulaceae bacterium
ACATTCACCTGACGCGCAACTTGATTCAGCGTTGGATGGGTCTGGCCACCGTCGCCATCCAAACTGCTTCGGGAAGTTCCGGCCCGGAGATGAGCATTGAAGGAATCCCACAGGCGGAAGCTTTGCGAGATTTCCTGTATTCGAAGATGCGCGGCGCGCGAGGCCTCAATGACACATCAGCTGTCTCCGATGTGGCGACCGACGGATCTTCCGCTGATGAATCGCTTCAGTTGCTGCGCGAGATTCGCGACACTTTGAAACGACAGACGACCGCGAGAGCTGACACCTCTTCTGAAGGGACGACATCATGAAACCGAAAATCGAAGAAGCCTCTCAGTGGTGCTATCGAGGTGTCTGGGGAGTGCTTACCCGCTGGTTTCATGTTCCGCACCAGCCACCGACGTTGCCGGCATCCGCCCAGGACGAGCAGATTCGTTCCTTCAAGCCATCTGAAGGATTCCTCAACTATCTGAAGTTGCAGTTTTGGTTTTTCTGCCTGTTGATTGACGTGGGCATCTTCGTCGGATGGGTGATCATCACGTTCAACTGGCCATGGGTCGGTATGCTCTTGGCGATTCCAGCACTGATGGTGGCCGTGTTGCCTGACATCGTCGCGTTTGTCGCAATTTACTTACGCTTTGACACGACTTGGTACGTGATCAGCGATCGTAGTCTGCGGATTCGCCGAGGCATCTGGGTGATCCATGAAACGACCATTACGTTCGACAATGTGCAAAACGTCTCGATCAACCAAGGACCGCTTCAACGCTATTATGGCATCGCAGATGTCATTGTGGAGACGGCTGGAGGAGGCGATGTGCGCGCGCAGCAACAAGCTGGCAACGCCATGGCGGCACACATGGGGCTCATCCAGGGTGTCGCTAATGCTCAGGAGATTCGTGACCAATTGATGGCGCGCGTGGGCGAGTCAGTCACCACGGGACTTGGCGATGAGCAAACCTCGAGATCCGATCGGACGACCTGGACAGCTCGACACATTGACGTACTCCGCGAGATTCGTGACATCGTGGTTGCAGCTCCCGGTGTTTAGTGAGGCTGTGCCTCGGACCGACACGAGCTATCGCTCGGTTGCGGCGACCCGCTCTCCGACCTGCGGTTGGTGTCGGTCGCTGAAAACTTGGCTCATTTGTAATGAAAACCTGATACAAGCACGTTGTGGGCCGGTCTCCCGACCGGCCCACCTTCCCACCGCGTCACGGTCGGGAGACCGTGCCACAACACCGGTGGATTTCTCACGCCGGATCGGCGGAACGTTTCAGGGTCACACGACCGCAGGCCGTGGGTTTAAGGCGCACCAATCCGCCCAGGAACGTCCGAAACACGAGTGTGAATCTGCATCCAACCTCGCGGGCTGGAACGGTTATTCGGCCGGATGACGAGATGAATGTCCAATTCTCGACGTCGGCCGCTGCGTAACGGCTCGCCGTATTCTATTATGAGACGGTGAATTCTTCGTCGTCTACACTCATCCGAACGGGACCTTCCATGACGCTTTCCGACTTCCGACTCATCGTACCTCCCCACACCCCATTTCACGCCGATGGGTCCATCAACTTGAAAGCTGTCGAAAAGCAGGCGGCGTTGTTTGTCGAGAACGGCATTGATGGTGTGTTTGTTTCAGGTTCGACAGGCGAAGGACAATCACTGTCTAACGAGGAAAGTTTCCAGATGGCTGGGCGCTGGCGCGAGCTTGCCGATGGGACCGACTTGGAAGTCATCGTCCAAGTCGGCCACAATAGCCAACAGGACGCGCAAGCGAAGGCAGCCCACGCACAACAGATCGGCGCAGATGCGGTCGCCGCGTCGTCGCCCTGTTATTTTAAGCCGACCAACGTCGATGCACTCATTGATTTCTTAGCGCCTGTCGCGGCAGCGGCCGGTGATCTACCATTCTATTTTTACGATATCCCGCCGCTGACCGAAGTTCGTTTGCCAATGGTCGATTTCTTGGTACGTGGAAAACAGAGGATCCCCAATCTTGTCGGCCTGAAGTATTCGAATATCGACCTGATCCAGATGCAGCAGTGCATTCAGTTGAACGATGGCGAATTCGAGGTTTTGTACGGCTCGGATCCAACGCTCATAGCGGGGGCTATCATGGGTGCCTGCGGCGCGATCGGTACGACCTACAATTTTGCAGCACCGCTATACCGCCGGATGCTGGCTGCATTGCAGCGCGGTGATCTTACGACGGCTCGTGCGGAACAGGCACATTCCGTTGCGATGATCGATTTGATTCGTCGCACGGGTGGACTGGCTGGATTCAAAGCCGTGATGGAGTGGTTTGGTGTGGATTGTGGGCCGGTACGTGCACCGCTCGATAACCTGACAGTCGAACGCAAGAACCAACTTCGCGCGGATTTGGAAGCCATCGGGTTCTTTCAATGGTCGCAGCGATCCGCCGCATCTGACAGCGCTGTCGCCGATCTGCCGACCGAGCCAGCTGTCTGACCGAAGGTCTCCCGGACTGGAGGAGATTCTTCAGGCAACCGACGAGCCAGAGTCAGCACGCTGCGCTTCGTACCACGCCTGAAACACGAGAATGTCCCACAGGTAGTAGTGCCAGTCGTGCGTGCCGGCCAAGTGCTGGTTCCATTTCGTGCGGATGGGCAACGCATGGAAGAAGCCATCTTGCGCCAGTCGCGATTCGCTCAATAGCTCCTCGGCCCATTCACGCAGCGGTCCGCGCAACCAAGAGTCGATCGGGACACCAAAGCCAACCTTGCTGCGGTCGATCAAAGGCCGCGGAACATAGCGGTCCAGCACCTGGCGCAAGAGCCATTTCGTTTCACCGTCACGAACCTTGAATTCCAATGGCAGCGACCACGCGAACTCGACCACGCGATGGTCCAACAGCGGCACGCGCGTTTCCAGGCCGACACCCATGCTCGCCCGGTCCACTTTGGTGAGAATGTCGTCGGGCAGGTACGTTTCAGAATCGATCGCCATCAGCTCTTCGATCAGGCTGTCACGTCGCGCCCACTGATCGCAACGGTGGAATGCCGTTTGTGACACGCTGCCGTCGACGACGATTGACGCCGGGTCTTTCCAGTGCGTATGCGCGTCACGGTAAAGATGTCGTCCGCTGGTAGAACCGATCATGTTGGCAAGCGTAAGACATTTCCTGGCGTAACGACCCGGCAGTCGACCGACGGCACTGAGCATCGGCGCGAAGGCTTGGCGTGCCGTCACGGGCAGCCACCCAATGCGCCGCCAGAGTCGTGCGATAAAGGCATAACGATCGTAGCCACCAAACAACTCATCACCGCCATCGCCCGACAGCGCAACAGTTACATGCTGTCGGGCAAGTTGTGCGACCAAGAATGTTGGGATCTGCGAGGAATCTGCGAACGGTTCGTCATACAACGTGGGAAGCGCTGGAATGACCTCGCGGGCCTGGTCGGCCGACACGTACAGCTCCGTATGCGCGGTGCCCAGATGCTGGGCAACACGACTCGCATATTCAGCCTCATTGTACCGAGGTTCGTCAAAACCGATCGCAAACGTCCGAGCGGGACGATCTAGCTGCCGTTGCATCAGTGCGACGATCGTGGACGAATCAATCCCTCCAGACAAGAACGCGCCCAGCGGTACGTCGGACATCTGCCGCAAGCTGATTGCATTGGCAAGCAACTGATCGAGCTGTTCCACGGCATCCGCGGCGGTGCCCGTAAACGGGTGAGTGCCTCCCTCTTCGGCGACCTGCTTCACGCTCCAGTAAGCGGTCGTCTCGAGCTGGCCGGGCGAGTCACCCGTGTCCACGGCCAGCCAATGACCGGGCAATAGCTTGAAGATGCCTCGATAGATCGAATTTGGTCCCGCGACATAACTATGTTGTAAGAACGAGCACAATGCGCCTCGGTCAATGGGCGCGTCAAATGCCGGATGCGCCACCAGCGCTTTTAGCTCTGAACCGAACACGAATTGATCGCCTAGCCAACCGTAATACAGCGGTTTGATGCCGAGTCGGTCGCGGGCCAAGAGCAGTCGCCTTTCAGTGGCATCCCAGACTGCCAACGCGAACATGCCGTTGGCCCGGGCCAGCGTCGCGGACAAGCCCCAACGATCAATCGCCTCGACTAGCGTCTCTGTGTCGGCATGGCCACGGAAGTGGATGCCTGCCGACGTCAGCTCCAGGCGAAGATCCGTATGGTTGTAGATTTCGCCGTTGAAGACCAGCACATGACGCCCGCTGGCTGACGTCATGGGCTGACGGCCGCACGTAGAAAGATCAACAATCGAGAGTCGCTGGTGAGCCAGACCGATGCCCGCACTGGTATCGACCCATTGGTTCTGATCGTCCGGTCCGCGATGGACCAGTGTCCGTCCCATGCGGGTGGCAATCTCGCGCAGCGCACCGTGATTGTGCCGCCCGGCAGGATCGAACAGTCCGGCTAGTCCACACATCGCTCAGCCTTGCTCCGCAGGTTCTGCCGGAACGAAACGCTGGTCGTTGGTTGCGGCGCCCTCAAACACGGCCTCCCAGCGAGCGTAAAAACGTTCGCCGCTGAATCGGTGAACCACATCGGTCGCGCGGGCAGCGTAGTCGCTACGCCGAGAGTCATCCGCCATCAGCTGATTCAACGCATCGGCCAATGCGGTAGCGTTCTCCGGTTCAACCAGCAGGCCGTCGACGTTGTGTCGGATGATCTCCGCCGGGCCGCTGGGACAATCGAAACTGACGGCAGGCAGACCGCAAGCCATGGCGTCGAGCAGCGCGTTGGGAAATCCCTCGTAGTGCGACGACATTACGAACAGGTCGGCTCGCGAGAACTCGGCCATCCGATCGTCGGTCCAGCCAGGCAGATGAACGCGTGCTTCGAGATCAAGACCCGCGATCTGCTGTTGCAGCGCGCCTTGCAAGGGACCATCGCCGAAAATAACTAGCGTCCAGTTTGGATGACGACCGGTAAGCGAGGCGAATGTGTTGATTAAGATGTCAAAGCCTTTTTCCGGAGACAGTCGACCCATGGCGATCAAACGAAACGGACGGTCCGTCCCGCCATCGATGGAATTCCTCCGTGGCGATTCGCCGGGCGATATGGTCTGCTTAGCGTCCCGACTGGCGACGTTGGGGATCACGTAAACAGGTCGCCGACGGACCAGCGGTTGAACGACGGCGCGGACCGCTTCGGTTTGAACGACGGCAGAAAAACAGCGCCGATAGAATCGCCGTCGCAACATCGACCAGGCGCGACCGAGCGGATGGTGTCGCGGATCGGCGCGATCGCAGATGATAACTCGCAGGCTCAATCCCAACGTCGCGACGAGTGTCAGTACGTTGATCTGGTCTGTGAAGCTAATCACAAAATCGGGACGTGATTGTCGCAAGGCCCGCCGCAGCGCGCCGGCGCGACACAGATTGTTCTTGGCAGCGATGATCAATCCGCGCGATTCCCGCATCATGTCCAATCCGATGCGCCTGACGGACGGATCGATATGATAGACATCCGTGTCGGCTGCAGCCAACGTGATCAACGTGACGTCAGTGCCATCGCGCGCCCAATAGTTGGCCATGTCGGTCATAACCCGTTCGGCACCGCCCCCGGACAGCGCGTGAACGACCAATGCCAGCCTGCGCTGACCTGAGACTACTTCTGGCACAGGTTCTTGTCTTCTGCCAAGCGAGAACGTCAACTTGCCGACACTTGTCTCTTGACGAACATGGTGAATTCCAAACTAGCGCGTGTGTGGTGTCCCACGTTCAGCGCGCCACGATGTAATAGCTTATCATGAAGAACCACAGCATCGCCGGGCATCAGCGGCAGTGGCTCCATTTCGAGATAGGTGATTCGGCGATTGAACGCATTATTCGTGTTCAGTGCGACGGTTTTCGAGCCAAGTAGTCGTGCCAATTGTACGCCTCACCTTTCGACGACTCGATTCGACACACGACATTGATACGAAGGGTCAGCGTGATTTGTTTGCCGCGTCGAAACAAGAAGTATCGCCCGCATAGGTGAGGACCCGCAGGGCCAAAACGATACGAGGTATTCGGATTAGATTTCTGCGCAGGAAGGACGTGTCTCGTGGGCCTGAACCCAAGAGACAATTCCAGGCTACCAAGCGTCGAAACTGCCGCTCCCAGCGCCGCACATGCGCGGCGGGAAAGCGTTCACGAAATGCTTCGCTACGCATTAAGAATGCTGCTCGGGCAATCACATCGATTGCCTTCCGAGGATTATCTTTGGTCTGTTGGCTATAGCTGGCCGGCAACCGGAAATCGACCGAAAACTCTTCAGGAACAAAGCAGACACCGTACTTCAGTCCGATTGCCCGCGCGGCGAATGTGTCCGCCCAGGGACCTAATTCCTCGCGGTACCACCCGACCTCCTGGAACGGCTCGCGACGGTAAATGGTCGATGGCGAGGCGGAATGCGAGGCGAGTTCCACGTCGAGATATTCGTCCAGCAACCGCGCTGGGTCGACATAGAGAGGTTCGGTCCAACGCGGAACATCTACACCGCCAATCACTTCTTCTTCTTCGTTCTTGACCACAATTCTTCCGAACACGAGACCGGCCTGCGGGTGCGCCTCGGCCATTTGCATAGCAAGCTCAAAAAACTGCGGAAACCGATCATCGTCGGCCGCTGCCGCGTGGATGTAGTCGCCACTGGACTGCGCAAAGAGCCGGCGATTTGCTGCGTTGACCCCCACGTTCTGTTCACCGCGGATCAGCCGCAAGAATGAGTATTGCGGTAGGTAAGAGCCAATAACTTCAAGGCTATTGTCAGTCGAACAATCATCCAGAATGAGGAATTCGTCAGGTGGACGAGTTTGATTCGCAATGGCTTCAATCGAACGCGGTAGGTAGTGCGCGTGATTGTAATTGGGCATAACTACAGACAGTGTGGGACGGGGCATGTTCAACTTACCTGCGGCAGTTCTTCGAGATAGGCTTGAATGCCCGCGGCGATTGTGCGCAAGGAAATGTGAGGAAACGACGTGCGGAGGAGCTGCGGATCGAAAGCCAGGTCATGATCGCGGTCACTGGTCCTCGGCGTCGCTGCGAGCAAGTCAGCGGCAACCGCTGCCGGCAGCTGCAACTGCTGTGCTACTCGACTGGCAACATCAGCGACCATCATACTGTTGCCGGTTGCGACGTTTAGTGTCGTTTGCAACGGCGAGACCACCAGCGCTTCCATCAAGCTGCAGAGATCATCCACGTGTACAAAATCACGGGTGACATATCCGCCGCCGCTTAGTTGAACCGCTTGCTGCGCGGACAGGCGGCGGCAGAACGAGCCTACGATGCTGCGTCCGGCATCCGTAGAACCATAAATGCCGGGCAACCGCAAAATGGTCACTGGACATGAAGGGCTTGATCCAATGTGAAACATGTTTTCGCAAGCCAGTTTTGCCAATCCATAGTAGGTGGTGGGGCGCGGTAACGATGTTTCTGTGAGGGGCAGTTCCGTGGTCGGAAGCCCGTAGACATCGGTGGAACTGAGAAATACAATGCTCCGCGGCTCGCGATCACGCAGCGCCCGGAGAAGATTGTGGACCATGGTCAGGTTGGTCTGAAACAACGACCACGAATCGCCAGCCCGACGCGAAATTCCCGCACACATAATGATCGTTGTCGTGCTGCTGGTCGTCGCCAGCTTCTCGCGCGATTGCTGTGAATTCAGCAAGTTGCAATCCCGTGAAGAGAGCGAAATGACATGGCCAGACCAGGCCGGCGCGCTGGCCTCTTGTTGGACATGCCGTAGTCGATCCGTTAGACGTCGACCAATGAAGCCGGTCCCACCAACAATCATGACATCGATAGCTTGTTGAGTCATGGCTGATTTCTTTCCGCTTTCAGTTCGGAGGCCAAGCCGTCGGCCAGCGCTTCGCCAAGCAAAGCGTATCCCGCGGGAGTCATATGATCGTCTGTCTGCAGATACAGTTCTTCCCCAACCTCTTGCTGCTGGCGAAATGTCGTCAACGGATCAATCCAGGGAATTCCCTCTTGTGCGCAAAAGTCAGCCAGCCAGTCGTTTACAATGCGTGACGTGGTCATTCGATCATTTACTTCACAGCCGCGTTGCTGGAGAAAGTCCACCCAACGTGGGGAAACCAAATGAGCGTTTGGAATTGCCAAAATCACCAGCGGAATGTCCAGGTCGTCGGCCGTGATTTTCATCTCGCGCAGCAGACCCGCGCACATCCGCCATTCGTATTGCATGGCCCCCAACGTTTCTGGACGGACGGCCAACGAATCGGCGGCACCGGCGGGATGAAGGATGATCGCTCGCACGAGCCAGGGGTTCATACGCCAAACCAGTCCGCGATCGACCCAGCCGTCTTGCTGCAATTTTTCGTAGCGTTGCCGAGCCCCGGTGGGATCGTCAGAATTGGCAATATCCTGCCCGATGGCCGTCGGGCCCAGCGGATTGGCTTCGTTGAAGACCGGCCCACGAACACCTGCCGAGGGTTCTGGCTTTGCTGCCAGGCAGGCTAGCCCGGAATAGCACAAACGAATCATCAAGGACTTCATTACCAATCGCTCTATCCAGGTCGTCCCGGCGCGAGCGACATGTTCGGCTTGTTCGCGTTGCACATCTGCATCGGTCCGCAGGCGAGCCGGCGGAATCACCGGACAGTCGTTTCCGACGAGAAACCCTACTACAACCATGTCCGGACGCAGTTCGACCGCGTACTGGCGAAAATACCTCAAATAGTCCTGCGGCCCGGCACCAGGCCGGCCCATGTTGATTACCTCGACGTCCGTGCGGGCATACTTCTCGTGCAGCGTCCGCTGGGCAACCTTGGCATAAACCTGCTCATATTCGACTCCCCAGCCAAACGTCATCGAGTCGCCGATGACCACGATCCGTCGGCGATCTGGATGCCGGGGTGAAATCAGCGTTGGTTCGCGGAGTCCCTGGCCATTGGTCACAACTTGGACATCAAAGTCATCAGTGTGAAACCGAAGATTAACTTGCTTGGGGTTAATGTCCCAATGCGAGTAGGCTCCCAAACCCAGAATGGCCGCGGCAATCTCGACAGATGCCAAAGCGAATATGGTCGCGAATCCGGCCATCACGAATTTCAGAACCAATTCGCGTTGCCGCTTTTTCGGCTGGCCGATCAACGCCAAGATACTTTCGCAACAAACAACGACCAATCCTGCGTCGATCAGGCAGAACACAAGCGCGGGTGTCGGGACGACACCAACCGTGGCAATCGCGGCTACCGCTAGCGCCCACAATAGTGGTGGCAAGGTGACTGCCAGCCAGAGCCAAGCTCGTCGTCGATGGAGCCGGGCCAGTAGCGCGAACAGACGTAAGCGACTTTCGCCGCCCCACACAACCATAAGGGCTACACCGCTGGCGAGCAGCAATCCGATCGCAAAAGCAAGCAGTACGACGAAATAACGAAGCGACCACATGTCGAACAGGTCCGTCGATCCACTGCGACGCGATACAAGCAAGGCAAAGGGCGGCCAGAGTAAGAGATAGGCCGTTAACACGAGCCTGTCGATCACATGTCGGGGGGCCTTGGAAATCATACCGCGGAAATCTGTTCTTCAGGCCATTTCGTAGAAAACCCGACGACGAGCCCTCGTCAGCAGTTTAAGTACTGTTGCGGAAACACTTTTCGGCGGACCGACAATGTTGACACACGATCCCATGAACGATAACCTCGATGATTGCATTATAGCGTCGGATCGCCATGTTGAAGTACTCCTTTTGGCAGTTCGTTTCCGTCGTTTGGCCTTTTCGGACCAGTCTCTCTTTCGTCTGTCGCGACTAGGAGCACTCCCGTGATTCGATCCTCTTTGTTGGCTCGCAGAACGCTCGTGGCGCTGGTTCTATGGGCCGTTGTTGGCTGTCTCGTGCAAGACGTAAAGGCCTATTCACCTGAAAGTCCAGAAGTTCGAGCCCTGGTGAAAAGTGCCGTGCAGTTCATTGAAGCCAGCAACCTCAAGAATGACGGCTATTATAGTCGGCTCGGCGGAAAATGCTTGGTCGGCATGACCATGTATAAGTACTACCATCAACCCGATCACAAGCTGGTTCAGGCCGCCGTCGCACAATGCAAGGCTGTCTGTCGGGCGGGCGTGCCTTGGGGCGACAACAGCAACTATAGTGTTGGGATCGCCGTGATTTTTCTGGCCGAAGTCGATGCTGAACTCTATCGGCCTGAGATCGAAGTCCTGATCCGTACCTTAATGAAGCGTCAGATGAGTAATGGGGGTTGGAGCTATTCGGACCACAAGACAGGTGATACTTCGCAAACCCAGTATGCGGTCCTGGGGATGTGGATGGCGGGGCGGCAGAACATCAATGTCCCTTTGGATGCCATCGAGCGGGCGTGCAGTTGGCTGATGCGCGTACAGGCACCCAATGGAAGTTGGGGCTACCAAGGCAAGGACCCTGGTAGTTATCAACGGGTCAAGCAAGACAAAGAGACGCATTCGCTGACCGCTGCCGGTCTCGGTAGCAGCTACGTTTGCGCTGAATTGCTGGGATTCATCAGTCCGCCAGGCGAAAAGAAGCAGTCAAGTGGTGTACCTGCGGCGCTGCGTCAAGTTGGCGAGGATGCAAAGAAGAAGTCTGGCCCCATTACCGAAAAGGTGCCTAGCGCAGTGCTGCGACAAACGTTGACTAGCGGTGACCGCTGGTTTGACTCGTTGCGCAGCCTTCAGGCATCGGAATATCAGCATTACTTCATGTACGCGATGGAACGTTACATGAGTTTTCGGGAAATCGCCGAAGGGTCGAAGAACAAGGAGCCTGACTGGTACAACTGGGGTGTCGATTACCTGGGGAAGACTCAAGCTAAGAATGGTAGTTGGAAGAGTTGCGAAGCGGGTCCGGTGATCGATTCGTCATTCGCGGTTCTGTTTTTGCTGCGGAGTACACAAGACTCCATCAAACGCATCGTGGAAGAATCGGGTATCACACGGGGCGGAAAATACCTGCCAGACGATCTGTCGAGGATTGCCGTCGACTCCACCGGAAAGGTCAAGGACACCAAAGAAACGCCCGCCATTGACTTGCTCATGCAACAGCTTGAAGAAGGGGACATTAACGAAATTGATGCGTCCATCCCCGCACAATTGAAATTGTCGAAGGATCCCAAGAAGCGGGCCAACGAACTGGTTCGGCTGCGACGCATGGTCATGAACGGAGCCTTCCAGGCGCGATTGACTTCAGTCAAAACCATCAGTCGTGATCGCAACATCGATAACATCCCAGTACTGATCTATGCGTTGAGCGACCCAGACTATCGAGTCGTCAAGGCAGCGCAGAACGGATTGCGCTACATTAGCCGTCGCGTCAATGGGTTTGGGTTGAAGATCGGTGATAAACGACCCACCAAGCCGCAGTACGTGGCCGCACAGGACAAGTGGAAAACCTGGTACCGCTCGATTCGGCCAGATGGCGCACTGATCGAATAAGTTCGACATATCGCGGCTGGGCCAATTGCTGGTAACCCAAACAGGTTGTGGGATGGTCTCCTGACCAGCTCACCAGTTCAGGTTGTGGGATGGTCTCCTGACCAGCTCACCAGTTCAGGTTGTGGGCTGGTCTCCTGACCAGCTCACCAATTCGACCGAAGGTCTCCTTCTTCACACCGAATGTGGCCAGCTGTCCCACGCTCTTTTGGAGACCTTCGGTCGGAGCGGTGTTGCGGTCGGGAGAACGCATCACAACGGCTGGGGGAGAACGCACCACAACAGCTAGGGAGACCAAACCACAACAGCTGACGTCACCTCCCCCTCTGGGAAACGTCAGCCACGTGTCTATTCTGGTCACTTGCTGCCAGGCAGCGGGCCTCGAATTCGATCATAACACTTTCCGCCTGGCGAGCTGTGGCGCCTAGCAGAATATCGAATCGGGCACCAAACGTCTCGGCCTGAGCGATTGTGATCACCGCTGAGGGACCGTCTGCCTGCATAACCGTAATGCGAGGGCTGTCAGCCAAGGGAGGGCAGAAGGCGAGATGGATGATCTGGGATCGCTCGCCAGGCGTAAACTCCGCTCGCGCCTGCCCGAAGACCAGATCGCTTCCCTCCGCATCGCGCATGCGCGTAATCTGCTGCGTCACGTCGCTGGCGACTACGCTGGTTGGATCCAGCCGAGGTTGGTTGTCATGCGAATTGGACACCAAAGCTGATCGGTTTACCACTGCTGTACGTTGTCGGCCAGTCTGCAACGCAAGCGAGTCGGCCAGCCACCAGGCACCTTCTTCACTCACGACAAGAAACCACATCAAGGCTAGGGCCCAAGGGGCCGATCCCGGCAGCGACAGAGCATAACAAAACAGAAACACGGCCAACGATGGCAATAGAAGTCTGGCCAAGGAAGAAACAGAAGCATGAGTGTTTTCCGCGCGTGGCCAAGCGGAACGCAGGCAGCCAGCTAGGGCCGCAATGAGAAGCCCCAGCAAGAGCATTGTCAGCGAACCCAACGGTTGATCAAACGCTCCGCCAAACCGTCTGCCAGCCAGGAACAGGCATAGAATCAATAACAGGCCAACGGTCGAGGCGACTCCGAACCGAAGAATCGCTTGTGCCGGCGGAGAACATCGGCCGGGTGCGCCGGCCAGCGTGTGGTCGTTCATTCCCTACTCCCGTGACTTATTCGTGCCGTAGCGCTTCGATCGGATCCATCTGTGCGGCACGGTAGGCCGGATAAAGCCCAAACACGACACCGATCACCACCGAAATGCCAAACGCCAATGGGATCGAAATGGGAACGATGATCGGATCGACATCGCGGACGACTTCCGGCAAGCTCTGAATCATTTCGGGTTTGTACCACTTCAACGCACTGCGCGCGGAGGATACGGCGGGTTGACAGGCGAAGCCGAAAATGACCCCCGTTGCTCCACCCATTACCGAAAGCACAATCGTCTCGACCAGAAACTGCCGAATGATGTCGCTGCGGCGAGCCCCCAGCGCGCGACGAATCCCGATTTCGCGTGTCCGCTCGGTTACGGTGGCCAGCATGATGTTCATAATGCCGATGCCCCCCACCATCAGCGAAATCGCCGCGATTAATCCCATGAAGACCATGAACATAATGCGGGTCCGCCGCGCTTGTTCGAGCAACTCCAAGGGAACCACGACGGCAACATCCTGAACTTTTTCGTGGTTCTTTTTTAGAACCTCTTCCACCAATTCGGCGGTCCGCTGCACGTTTTCGATGCCATCGACGCGGAGCGTAATCTGATTGAGCTGAATCGTCTGGCCTTCCCGAGAACCACTGCGGCGGACGACGATGGTATCGCCAATGCGATGCCGCATGGTGCTAATCGGCATGTAGACATCTTTGGCAAAATCCTGGGCTTCCATCGATCCGCCGATGGCCGCCGTGGGATTTCGATCTTCGACGACTCCCACGATCAAGTAGTAGTCTTCGTGTTCCTGCAGGTAGATGCTGCGACCGATCGGATCCTCAAAGGGAAACAGCTCGTCGACAACACCGGCAGCCAAAACGCAGACATTTTTTTGCAGTTTGACTTCGGCGTCGGTGATGAAATGACCCCGCTCAATGGAAAGTCGGGTTACTTCGGCATATTCGGGCGTGCAGCCCACGACACGTGACTCGATCGTGTTGTCGGCGTATCGGACTTCCCGTTGCATCTCGCGGATTGGAATCGCGCTGCGAATATTTGGCAGCGTCGCTACCAACATGTCGTAGTCTTCACGCAACAGACCGTACTTCAGAATGAAGCTGTTGGCACCGGCGTCGGGCGGATTGAGCGGTTTCCGAGAACGGACCATGATATTGTCCGCCCCCAGGCCTTCGATCTGCTTTTGCGCTTCCTGGCTGATTCCTTCCCCGATGGCCAATAGCCAAATCACGCTGGCGACACCGATGAAGATCCCAAGCACCGTCAATGCGGATCGCATCGGATGTAAGAACAGGCTCTTGACGCCAAGTATCCAGGTGCGAAAAAACAACATGAGGATGGGAATCCGAGCTGAAGCGAGAATTCAATCGATAGGGTGTTGCGCCGCAAAAAGCTAATGACTGGCGCCAGCGGTGTTTTCTTGTGGAGCGTTCGTTTCCGCATCAGAAAACAGATCGACCGGTTTCCCCTGTTTGCTGAGTCTGCTGCGGTTGTCGCCGAGCAAAATGTCCGACTGGACTAGGCCATCTCTGAGACGAATGATGCGCTTCGAGTGCTGCGAGACTTCATCTTCATGCGTGACCATGATGATTGTTTTGCCCATGTCGTTCAGGGTCTCGAACAGCTTGAGAATCTCGTCAGTCGTGGCGGAATCCAAGTTGCCCGTGGGTTCGTCCGCCAGAATGAAAAAGGGATCGTTGACCAGGCTGCGGGCGATCGCCACGCGCTGCTGCTGGCCACCGGACAACTGTGCGGGACGATGGTCTAGTCGATCACCAAGCCCGACGAGATCAGCACATTTGCGGCAGCGTGCGCGGTTTTCCTTGGTCAGCACACCTTGGTAGTACAGGGGAACTTCGATGTTTTCAACGACGTTCAATTGCTGGATCAAGTTATACGATTGAAACACAAAACCGATTCGCGAGGCGCGGATGAACGATAGTTGATTGTCGTTCATCTGCGAGATGTCGGCCTCGCCCAGCAGCAGGCGACCTTGCGAAGGGCGGTCGAGGCAGCCGAGCAGATTTAAAAGGGTGCTTTTGCCCGATCCCGACGGTCCCATGATGGCGACATAGTCGCCTTCGGGGATATCAAACGTCACACCTCGCAGGGCGCGAACGGTTTCGCTTTTGAGCACATAGTTCTTGTGCAGATCTTCCAGCCGTGCCGCAATTTTCATCGATTTCCTCCAGGGGGTCCACCGCCGCCACCTGGGCCGCCGCCACCTGGGCCACCGCCGGCGGCTTGCATTTTCGCAAAGGCGGCCGTCAGTTCCGCGGCGCTCAGTGTGCCGTCGCTATTGGTATCCGCACCGGTCATCCGTGAACGGAGTCTTTCAGGGAGCTCATCCATGGTCACTTTTCCATCACTGTTGGAATCAAGTCGTTGGATCATTTCGTTGGGAGCACCACCACCAGCCTTTCCTTTCTTGCCGCCGCCCTGTTTACTTTTCTTCGCCTTCATCACACTCCCGACCGTCGGCACATCTGCAACGGGTGCCGCGTCACTCGGTTTGGGAAAACGCGACTTATCAAATTTGTCCAGGTGCTTGCGTGGATTCATAACGACTTTTTCACCAGCCCGAAGCGGATCGGACTTGGCGACATTCACGGCAGCCATTTCTTGGCTGTTGGTTGAAATAATGAGAATCTCGCGGGTGTCCCACGCATCGCCGTTTTCCACAAGGCAAAACGTCTTGCCACCTTGTTCGTAGATGGCCGTCACCGGCAATTGCGTCGCCGATTCGCTGTGCTCTATATGAATACTAACCTCGGCAGTGAGGCCTACGCGAATTTCTGGTGGCGGCTCCAAAATCTTGATCAGCGTCACATACTCTTTTGCGGACGAACTCCAGAAATTTCCTGGCTCGGCATATTTGTTGACTTTGGTGACCTCCCCTTGGACGGTCTTGTCACCAAAGGCGTCAATTCGGATCGTGACCGGCAAGCCTTCGCTGACGAGATTAATCCGCGATTCGTTGATCTTGGCACGAATTTGCATCAGCTCTGGATCGGGCAGTCGCACAATCACCTGACGTTCTCGAACGGCCACACCGGCTTCAACGACAAACTCGCTGCCGCTACGACTGCTTGTCACATTGGCATAGACGACCTGCCCCGCCTGAGGTGCGATGACCTTACACTTGTTCAGCTGGTCTTCGATCTCTTTCAGGTTGTTCAGTTCTTCCTGATGGCTATCCTGTTCGTTCTTCCATCTCACTTCTGCCGCAGCGATGTCACTATCGAGTTGGGTCAGCATCTTTCGCTTTGTGAATTTTTCCAGCACCTCGAGCTTTTGGCGGGCGAGATCGAGTTCATTTTGCGCGGCATCCACACGGAATTTCTCGCCTTCCAGTTGCAACGCCGTCAACAAACCACGAGAAACCAGACGCTTGATGGACTCAAAAGACAACTGGGCCTTCTTGAGATTCTCTTCCGCGACAAAGATCTCGTTCTCGACCATCTTGGTCTCTTCGTTGTAGGTTCCGTTGACGTATTCGTCTTTGGCAATCGAAGCAGTGTCGAAAGTTGCCTTGGCCTGTATCATGATCGCTTCGCTGGTGTTCACGACAATCCGCTGGCGACTCATCTCCTGTTCGAGGTTGGAGGAGTCGAAAGTGATCAGCCAGTCACCCTCCTTCACAACCGTCCCTTCGGGGACCACGTCAATGATCGACGTTGCCGGCCCCGTGCCACCGGAGCGGCTACGGATTTCGCATCGGATCTCGACGTTGTTGGAGCTCTCTACTTCACCTTGTTCCAAAACGACGTGGTCATACGGTCCTTCGATCACTTCCTTCAATAGCGGTATCTTGCTGACATCGTCGCCATTTTGTCGTGTGAAGAAAATCGCCGCCAAGACGACGATCGCAATCAAGGCCATCGCGCCAACGACGAAGAAAGTGGTTGAAGCCGTTCGTGATCTTCGGTGGCGGACCAACAGCGGGCGGCTAGAAGCAAAGCGACGCAACATGGTCACATCCTCTAAATGGCGGTTGGCTTGACAAGTGGGGGGGGGTCGCGTGAGACATTCGAGCCCTCTATTGTAGTCGCGGTGAAATCCGGATGACACGGCAAACGGCGGCAATTCGCATTTACCGTAAGTCGCCAAGTCTAGGCGCACCCAGCGCTAACTCGTGGCAGGTTCGGCAGTACGTCGCGACGGATCCGCCACCAACCAGGCGTCTGCGCGCAATACCGCACGCTTATGGAACCCCGCCAAGAGGCCACTCGGTGCGAACAAACATCGCACAATCAGAGAAACTGGGTATGCGGAGAATTCGAGCGGAACCGTCAGGGTTGCGATCGCTCCGAAGCGAATCGCAGCTCACTTGGTGCGATATGAACCGGTGCGATCGGCAAGACCTCGCCGTACACTGGGTCATCGTCCCGCGGGAGCCTTATGGCGGTGGGCGCCGAGGGTGGCTCGGTGCCAAGCACGCCCGGCGGAATGAGTTCCCCATTTCCTGGATCGCCGTCACTTGGATTCAGGAGATTAGGAGCAGCCGGGAGTGTCTCGCCAGTATCCAGCAGGAATTCAGCTTCACCATGGTATCCATCGGGCGTGGGCAGCGCGCCTTCTTCGTCGATGGGACCTGGATCGACCCAAGCGCTGGTTGGGTCCAGGTTCATGGTGCCCAGATTCAGATCGAGGCTCATGCGTTGCGCTTCATAGTTTAACCAGACGCTCAGGAAGTCATTCTGCGCGCTCTGTAGATCGGCCAATGCCGACACGACGTCCCGTGCCGCCGTGACGCCGGTGTCCTGTCCACGTTGTTCGCGGAGTTTTTGAATCTGGTCATTCAGCACAACCTGATCAATGGCCGAGAGGACGGCGATTCGCCGTTCTTCGAAGTTAACGCGGTTCAGGTCAATCGTGCGGAGCGTGTTGCGCAGTCCACGCGTGAGATTGTCTACAAAACGGTAATAGCTCCGGCGTGCCTGTTCATACTCGATCAAGGCTTGTCGATACGTATTCCGTTCCGCCAAACGGGTCAAGGGAGCGTCAAAACGAAACCCGACATGCAAGTTGCCATCGATCGTCGCAAGTCGGGGGAAGCCAGTCATCGGATCAATGTCATTGTCGTCCGCTTGGCGAATATCGCCGTCAATCACGAGATCCAACGTGCTCTCCAGATTGTCGGCGTTGAATTCGATCAATCGCCAAGAATCGACCAGAGCGGCGCGGGCATTCATCCAATCTCGACGGAACGTCTGAGCAAGTTGCACCGCCATTTGCCAAGATAGTTCGACCGGCGTCAAACTGACGGTTTCCGTGCGGGTTCGCGCGTGCACCAGTGAGAGATCCAGAATGTCGTCCGAAAGATCCGAAAGCACGCTAGGAATCGCAAAGATGACCTTTTCTTCGAGTTGGGCGTACAGCTGAGTCGGTGCGGGTTTTTGTTCGGCTTCGAGCAGGGTTGTCAACGCTGCGTCGATTTCGTCGAGCGGTTGAAAATACGACTGGAAGAGCTTCTCGAGCCGATCGATTTCCGCCTGCAACTCGACCGGTGTCTGCGTGACACGCGCCACGTCGAAGACGACTGGAGCGATATCTGCCACCAGAATACTCTGGCAAGGGTCCAGGTTACCGTACTCTGCAAAGCGTTCTTTCTCGATATTGTATTTTGTCTTGAGCTGTTCCAAATCTTGACGACGTTTCGGGAGCGCTTCGGTCAGTGCCGCAATGTCCGCGGTGACCCGCCCAATATTGTCTTGACTGACTTGCGTGCAGGCCTCCCGGATCCGGGCTACTTTAGCTTGGAGCTGTTTTAGGTGGTTCGCCAGTTCGTCACTCCAGGCGAGCGTCGGTGTGAGACGCCCGTTCACATCCACCTGTTCCACGCCATTCAGAATCAGCTCGTTCACGGTCCCCACTTCGTCCCGCAGACGGGTCATGATGGCCTGCACGGCTAGGATCCGCGGATCGATCAGGTTGAATTGATCCACCATCGGGTCGACGATGTCGACGCAGGTTTTCGGCGAAATTCCCAGTGTTAGTTTGTAGTTGTCCAAACTCGACTGATAGCCGGCTTGGCTATTGAGCAGCCGGCTTTCCGCATTCAGGAGGGCCTGACGGGCTTGAGCGATCTGCAGTCGTTCGCGGACAATCGTCTCGGCATCATCGGGAATAGTAGCCAGACTTTCGGCCAGTGATTCGCGAAGTTGGGCCAGATTGCTGCGGAGTCCGACGATTGTGACTTGTTGGTTGCGGATGTCCTGCAGGTCTTGCAGGAGCCCCATGAACCCGGCGACCTGACCGGCCCCCGCGCCACCTCCGCCAAATCCACCGCCGCCACCGCCGGCACCAACGCCGCTGCCGACGGCACCAAATCCCCCGCCACCCACGCCGGTAAAACCACCTAGACCGGATCCTTGGAAGCCGCCGCGTCGCGAGGCACCAGAACCCGCTTCGGCACCGGTCATGATTTCCAGATAGAACGCTCGGCGATACCGCTCCATCTGCCGAACGTTGGAAAGCAAGGCACGCTCGGAGAGCGTCAGTTGTTCCATAATCCGATCTTTACCCGCCTGCCTTAACAACGGCTGAATGAAACCGAAATCCGCAATCGTCCCCCACGAAAAGCCGTCACTGCCAAAGTCCCAGACCAGGGCATTTGCCAGCCCGACCACCAGATCGGCGCCAGTGGCGAAGCTACGCCGCATCCTGACACCGCCGCCACGCGGCAGGCCGGCGATGCCGCCAGGTGAGCGCAGCCGTCCGGTCTCACTTGTGAAGAGAGCTGCACCCAATGCCGATTCGGAGAGGGTGCTGCTATCCTGCAGGTTCCGGTCCCAGGCTGCGTCATAGTCCGACCCGTAACCACCGAAGAACTGCGTATCAAATCGAAAACGCTCGGCGCTTACGTCCAAGGCCGATAAGTAGAGCGTTTCGAACTGTTGCTGGTAGTCCGTCGAATGAAGTAATGCCAGTTGGTATGCGTGTTCCGCGTTCAGGCGGAGGACGCCGTTTTCGTCGAGCCCGAGTGAATCGATATAGCCAGGGTTTTGGTCCAAATCCGTGTCGCCATTTCGGTGCCACCAGGGGTAGCCTTTCTTGCCGTCCACATAATGCATCAGCTGATGCGATGTGGGGTCGTCCTCCGGCATGGGCGGCGCATCGGGATCGAACGGATCAAACATGCGAGATCGCGGATCGATGTCAATCTCGTATCGGTCCAAACGCCAATGTGGATTATTGGCCTTCTGGCGAATCAGGGCGTAGGCCTCCGCATCGGCCTGCTGGCGGTAATAGCTTCGATGGCAGCCGTTTGCCGCACATAAAGTCAAGATTACGAAAAGAATCGCCAGGCGACCAAGGTATTGCTGCCGAAGGCGTCCAAAGAACGTCATTATCCTGGGCCTCAATCGTTGAAGTAGATCACCGTTGCGGAAAAGTTCGCTCAATAGGTACGTGACGTTGATGGCTGTTATTGGGAAGGTTTGGATTGACGCGAAAAGGGGGATTGTGACGGTTTCGACGGTTAGTCGGGTTAGATAACGATTCGGGAAATAAATGCCGCCGACTTGAGCGATTATGATGATGATCCGAGTTCGCTCGCGTCGCGTGCTGCAAGCGCAATAATCGCAGTGAGTTAGGACATGGTGTTTGAGATCGAAAAGGTTGACATCCTAGATTTCCCAGCTTATCATCGATGGATCTGCCCGCGGTTACTCCGTCAGAGGCAACATGGTTAGTGAGATAAGCAGAACGCGATATGGAATTCGATTTTTCGATGGGTCGATCGGCCTATGGACGCCACGAACCGACTCGGATTGGACGTCGGTTGAATCACTTTCAAAGTAGACGGCGAACCCCTTCATGAACAATCCGGTTCTCTGGCAGGCGGGCATTGGCGTGCTCACCCTGTTCTTCTTTTTTCTGATTTACAAGTTCACCAAGACATGGCGGTGGTTCCATGTCACGATGATGTTCTTTGTGTACTGCGCGTCCATCGCCACGGTCGTCTACGTTTCGATGTCGATCAAGACGCACAATGCGTGGCGCAAGATGGTACGCGAGCAACGAAAACTGGTCGCCGAGCTATCTGCCGAGCGTGACAAGTTAACGTTTGGCGACATCACAAAACGGGAACAAGACACCACGCCGATCCGCGAATTGCACGCCCGGCTAGGTCGTTCGATTCTCGATCGTGGTCGCGTTTGGCGTGCGTGCTCGGTCGCACCGGCTGCTGATGGTACGGTGACCATCAACACGGCAGGCGCGACTCCCGTTGCTGGTGCGCGCAACAACATCACAGAGGAGATGATTCTGTACGCGTTTACCGAGGCGCCAGCCCCCGCAGAACTTGCTCCGGTCTTGGTAAACCCGGCTTCGGCCATTGGTTTTCCGCAGTATTTCATCGGTGAATTCGCTGCCACTGCGGTCGCGGACACATCGGTGACATTGCGACCGACCTTCCCGTTGACGGCCGAGGGACGCTTGGCGATAGCGACTGGAGCACCGTGGTGCCTCTATGAAACAATGGCACCCGATGGTCATTCCTTTTTTGTTATGGATCAAGAAAAGCCCGTAAATCTGACTCTAGACGCTGACACAGAACCTGTTTTTGGCGCTGTGGACGAGCGCCACATCGCCTTGCATATGGCCCGTGCGGGCAAGCTCCAGGCGGAGACTGACGAGCAATTCCTGCAGCGATATCAATCGATCATTTTAGAATATGTGCGAGATGGCAAACGTGCTTCCGATCAGGATCCGCCTGAGAATCGCTGGCTAAAAGTGCGTTTCACTGGTCCTTACGAAGAAACCGTCGACAGTACATCAGAGCTGGGTGCGGTTGTCACCAGTGAAGATTTCTTCGATCGCGGTCGGGCTGAAATCGCGATCCTGCAACGAAATGAGACGGCAAAATTCAAGAAGAACGACATCGGTATTTTCCCGCCCGATGATGCAAATCGACTCATTGGACTCGGCGCCTGCGAATTGGTCGAACCGATCTACGTCCGCAGCCTGCGTAACTACGCGCAAACGTATCGTGAACTTTATCAGCGCTCGCGAGATCTGGCGGCGGATGTTACCCGCATCCAACGAAGCACAGCCGAACTGACGCACGCCAACGGATTGACGGTGTCCCAAATCGCCTATCGGGAGCAGGAGAAAACAAAGCTCGACGAGGACTTGGCAAAGTTCGTTTACGAACGTGATGAGATCAAGAAGTATTCGGAAACGTTGACGGCTGCCGTGACAGCAAGACGTGACAAGCTCAGCTATCTCTATCGCGCCAATCACAAGTTAGCGACCGATCTGGCCACAGCTCATCGAGTGCTCAAGGAAAAAATCGATCGCCAAACGGCAGCAGCGGCCAACACGCCCTAGAGCCTCTACGATCTTGGTGCGCCTGCTGGTGCGTGTCGCACCGACGCGTAGCGTCTGAGGCGTCTTGTTTCATGAGTCGAAACGGCGAAAGGCCGCTGCAGTGAATCGGCACGCGCCGTGGTGTCGAGACCGCCCCTTTTTCCCGGGTGTCCCTTGTTTCTGGAGGCGCGTCTTGCAGCCGCCGTTTTTCACCATTTTTCTTCCAATCTGGTTTGAGCACC
>JASLRF010000455.1 GCA_030744095.1 Pirellulaceae bacterium
CCAGCACAATCGCCAATGCCGTGCAGAAGCTGCCGATCAGCAGCTCTGGGCGGAACACGAACAACACGGCGCGCCCGGTGGTTGGCAAGGTTGCCAGGTTGATCAGATATGCGACGCCAACGCCGATCAACGTGCCTGGACCAAGGCCGATCAATCCCATAATCAGCGCCTGCGAGAGAATCGTCTTGCGGACCTGCCAACGTGTCATGGCAACGACCCGTAACACTCCCAGTTCACGAGTTTGTTCCAGGATGTTCATGGCTAGCGTGTTGACCATGCCGAACGCGGCGATCACGAATCCCAGTGCCAACAGAGCCCACAGGCTTCCGATGACTCCGTTCATCATCGCATTTATGAACTGAACAAGTTCGGCATAGGATTGCAGTAGCAAGCCATGATCGTCGCTGATCTTGTGTAACTGGCTTTCGACTTCTGCCAGCTTTGCATCATTCGCTTGAATGATGTATGCATCAACACCTTCGACGGCGAGCATTGTCTCGGCGACGTTCCGATGCATGTAGATGGTCAAGCCGCCACCGACGTAGTCGTTCGTCGTACCCACGATGGGTAACAGTTGCGGGCCTTTGCGTGTTTCGAGTGGAATCTGGTCGCCTCTGCCACGTCCGGTTCGTTCCGCCAACACGGTGCCAATGACAACGCCACCGCGGGGAAGTTCGCGGAGTACTTCGCCCGCATCACCAGCCACCAAATCAAAATAGACTTGATCGTCCGAAGTGAATTCGCGG
This sequence comes from Pirellulaceae bacterium, assembly GCA_030744095.1. Next base: position 747 of record JASLRF010000455.1, read on the forward strand.
ATAACGACCACCACGGAATTCTCGTCGGACTGTGCACGCACAAAACGCATCGTATCGATGCCGATGATGCCGTCGATAGCGCGGAGCGTTTCGTCCAAACCCGCTGGCATATCAGCCGCTTCGCCAGTCGCCATATCCGGCATCGCAGCCCGCAGAAAGAAATCTCCGACAACGGCAGCGCGATACCAATGGTTGACATCGCGCACGTTGTCGATGATCGTGTTTGCCATCCCAATACCGGTGCTACCGGCGATAAACAGCACACCGATGGTAAGCGCCGTGCGACCACGATGCCGCATCAATTGCCGCTGCGCCATGCGCCCCTCGACTCCCAGCAGTGGCCGCAACAGCATGACAATAGATCGCGAAAGTGGACCCAGCAATGCAGGAAGTAAAAGGACAATTCCCAGCAGTACGACGACTGCTGATCCGACTGAATTGCGAATCGACAACCAGCCAAGAATGCAACCAGCCAGGACTGCCGATCCTGCGGCAATCACGATCAAGCCGAACAGCGTGGTCCAAATCTGAGGCGACTCGATCTCACCAGATGGAATGACACGCATCGCTTCGGAAGGGGAGAGCCGACTTGCCCGACGTGCAGGCAGGAAGACACCAATCAGTGAAATCCCCAAGCCGAACAGCGCGCCTACGGCGAACGGACCCGGTGAAAGCTCCGGCGGAGGCATAGAAATCTGCAGCAGTCGTGCCGTACCACCTGCCAACAGATGCGCGCCCAGCACGCCTACCACACCGCCTATCACAGTTCCGACGATCCCCATCAGCAGACCTTCACGCAGCACCAGCAATAGGACCTGTCGACGCGTGGTGCCGATCGCTCGCAAAATGCCCAACTGCCGCCGACGCTCGCCCACGTTCATTTGAAACGTGTTGTAGATAATGAAGGCAGCAATCACCAAGGCAAACGCCGTCGCCAGATTCAACCCTTGTTCTGTAGCGAGCGTGGTGGATTCGGCAAGCTGGCTGCGCGTCACTGGTTGTCGCACGGTTAAACCGATGGGCAGTCGTGCGGCGATCTCCGCTTGCGCCTGCATGACGTCCAGCGAATCGTCGACTACGATTTGCACGCTATCGATGTGACGTTGTGACTTGAATCGGCTTTGGGCGCGAGCGAGTGACGTATAGACCAGACCGCCTTGCGAAACGGCCGATCCGCCTCGCGGCTCGACCAGCCCAACGACCTTGGAGGTTTTTAGACCAATGCGCGTCAGCAGTTTGACTTCGTCGCCGACGCCGACTCCCAGCGACTCGGCGAAATTAGCGTCCATCACCACGCCCGTACCCCTGTCCAAGAATCGTCCCGCCACCAGTTCGTAGTCGTGAACCAGTCGATCACGCTCCGGCACGATACCCAACAATTGCACGCGAACCTTCTTTTTTGGCGCGTAGAGAATCGTATAGCGGCGGAGCGTTGGGACAGCTTGGACTCCCGGCAACTGTTCCAATTCGTTCACCAGGTCTTGATCGAAGCTGCCGCCTCCTTCGGCAATGACCTCCAACGCCGCACGACCAGAAACGGCCAGGAACATGTCGCGTTGTGCACGTCTTGTGGTGCTGGTTGCCAGCGAGACGGACACCACGGCGGCCACGCCGATCACGATGCTCAAGCACGTCAGAACCGCTCGCAGCGGGCGGCTCATCATTTCGCGGATACTGAACTTCATCAAGGCCATGGCTCAAGACACCTCGTCATTCAGGGGATCGCCGACCCTGATCGGCTCTTGTCGCGTGTCGCTTTCCACGCGCCCATCCTGCAGATATACAATTCGGTGAGCAATCTTTGCGACATTCGCATCGTGCGTGACCATCACAATCGTGTGGCCGTGTTCTTCCACCAGACGCAGTAGCAGGCCGGATACGATTTCCGTCTGCCGACTATCGAGATTTCCCGTCGGTTCATCGGCCAGCAGTAGGGCGGGGCGGATTGCCAGTGCGCGGGCGATGGCCACGCGCTGTTGTTCGCCGCCCGATAGCTTGCCAGGAATATGGTCGCAACGCTTGAGCATCTCGACCTGTTGCAGCGCCTGTTGGGATCGACTAGCGGCCTCAGCCGTGGGCACTCCATCCAGTTCCAGTGGTAGAGAGACGTTTTCCATCGCGGTTAACGTCGGCAGCAGATTGAAGGCCTGAAACACAAACCCAATTCGCCTCCGTCGCATGAGCGTCCGTTGGTCGTCCGTTAGCGACTCAAGGTCAGTCCCTTCTACCAGGACACGTCCCGAGGTCGGCACGTCAATGCCGCCCAGCATCGAAAGCAAGGTGCTCTTGCCGGAGCCGGAGGGCCCCATGATCGCCACTAATTCGCCGCTGCCAATCTTCAGATCAATACCGCGCAAGACGTCCACCAGCGCATCGCCTTCTCCGAACTGCTTGGTGAGACTCTCGACTTGAATGACATCCATGCACGAATCCCGATTTTACAGTGCGACGGTTTATCAGTGCGGCGGCTTTACCGGCGCGACAGTTTGGACGAATCGAACTTAGCCAGGCATTGCACAGCTTCGAACAACAACAGACACGTCTTTCAAACCGCTGTTGCCTGCAGGCACATCATAACGTTCTTGCACGATATCGCACCTGGACTCGAGTCAGTTGGGGAGGACTTCGGTTCGGTGGTGCAAATTGCCGCCATCCGTGATATCCTTCGACATTGACATATCGTCGTTGGATCGTATGGAATTGAATCAACGTTCTCCAACGAAGCTGACGAACTTCTCGCCTCAACGAATATCTGGAACTAACCAATTTTCTGGGAACTCCAATGAAGCGACCATTCCATCATCTGCTGCCGACTTTGCTGGTCGTGTCGATCACCTGCGGGTTGATCAGCGAACTCGCCCTGGCGGACGCGCCGTGGTCGGCGGAAATCGAATCGGCATTGCTTCGTGCCGGCGACAACCGGGCGCAGATTCAAGAAGCGCTCGACAAGGCATCGCCAGTCCAGCAAGAGGGGATGCGGTTCTTGGTCGCTCATATGCCGGATCGTGATCTTACCAGCATTTCCAGTGCGTTTCTGCTTGAGAACGTCCGAGTGGCATATCATTCCTGGGCTGAAGCGCCCTGGAAAGAAAAGCTGCCCAAAGACGTGTTTTTGAACAACGTGCTTCCCTACGCAAGCATCAATGAACGTCGTGACAATTGGCGGAGTGATTTCCGAAAGCGGTTCTCGGGCCTTGTCAAAGAGTCGAAATCGCCATCAGCGGCCGCGGCCACTTTGAATCAGAAGATCTTCCCTCAATTGAAGGTGAAGTACTCGACAAAACGGCGCAAAGCGGATCAAAGCCCCTACGAGTCAATTGAGTCGGGCCTGGCATCGTGCAGCGGTTTGTCCGTGCTGTTGGTGGATGCCTGCCGGTCGGTTGGAGTTCCCGCACGGTTTGTCGGTACACCGTTGTGGACGAACAAGAGCGG
>JASLRF010000456.1 GCA_030744095.1 Pirellulaceae bacterium
TTTAACAACAAACTAAAACTGATCACCAGAAAATCATATGGCTTTCGCACGCAACAAGCCTATGAAATCGCTCTCTATCACAACCTCGGAGCACTTCCTCAACCTGACTTCACCCACAGATTCTTCTGAGGAGGCAAAAAAGTAAACACAACAGCTCCCTTCAGCCGAATTCCTTGTCACCATGTCACAGCAAAAGCCCTTCGCTCGACGACATTTAGCTCCTCAATAGATAACAGGAATCGATCTTCCCAGCAAGTTTCTTTGACAGAACTCCGCCGGACGAGAAACAGATCGTCCGCCGTCGACACTCGACCGTGATGCATCGAGCGTTTAGATTAGGGCAAATGCGTTCGTGTAGTGAGAGAAGTTGGATTGGCTATGAGTGGATGGCAATACAAACGTGAAGACGGCGAAGTCGTTGGAATCTTGAGCGAAGACGAGATCAAGCATTGTGCGGAAAGGGGTGGAATCTTGCTCGACTCGCCTGTCATGCACGAAGAGAAGACCCAGGGCCGATGGGTTGCCGCCAGCCGGATCGGGCCACTGCGGAAGCGGATCGAGGCGGTAGAAGAACAACACCGTGAAACGTTGGCGTCGGAGAGTTCACCGATGGCCAGCTACGTTCCACCGCCTCAGGCAAAGACGCCATCGACTCAGCTTCGCGTGATTCGTCAGGGGGTCGAACGCGCCGCGGTTTCTGTCTTCCAAAAGGCCGCGGCGGTCGCGAATTTCCTAACGGCAAAAAAGCCGTTGTATGTTTGCCCAAAATGTGAGGCGGAATTCACCAAGTTCGATGTGTTGGGGAAATGCCCGCTTTGCGGCGAATGGGCTGTCATCGCCTGCGAGAGTTGTGGCCTCGAATCGGGTGCAAGAACATTCGTTGAAAACGTCTGTAAGTGCCCTCGCTGCGGCGCCAAGGTCTCGCTCTAGTGCGCGTCGCGCCGACGTGTAGCGTCCGCCGTGTAGCGTCCGCCGTGCTTTGTCTCGCGAGGCCAAACGGCGAAGAAGTCGCTATAGGGAATCGGCAAGCGGTCTTTGATCGATCTGCGGCGCTTGGCCAGGCCCAATCAACTGTCAACCTGCTTTCGCGAAACGGCGATTCGCTTTCTTGACATATCGACTTCCAGGACTTTGACACGGACAAGATCGCCAACCGCGACGATGTCGCTAGGATCTTGCACATAGGTGTTGGCAAGCTGCGAAATGTGAATGAGCCCGTCCTGGTACACGCCAAGGTCCACAAACGCGCCAAACTTCGTCACGTTGGTGATCACACCCTCCAGGACCATCCCCGCCTTCAGGTCTTTCAGTTCATTGACGCCGTCAGTGAATTTCACAGCGCGAAACTCGTGACGTGGATCGCGGCCCGGCTTGGCCAGTTCAGTGATGATGTCGCGGATCGTTGGCAAGCCGGTACCATCATCCACAAAATCTCTGGCGTCCAGGGCGCTGGCCAGGTCTGCGTTGCCGACAAGTTCTGTCGCCTTCGTCTTTAACCTGACGGCCATCTTCTCCGCCACGTAGTAACTTTCCGGATGAACTGATGAGTTGTCCAAGGGTTGCTTGCCGTTGCGAATCCGAAGAAATCCGGCAGCTTGTTCGAAGGCCTTTTGGCCGAGTTTTGGGACATTGCGAAGCTCTTGTCGTGTTTCGAACCTGCCGTGCGAGTCCCGAAAAGACACGATAGCATCAGCGAGTTTGGAGCCGATTCCCGCCACATGGGACAACAGTGGTGCGCTTGCCATGTTCACATCCACGCCTACCGAAGTCACGCACGATTCAACTTCTCGAGCCAGGCATTTTCGCAATTGTGACTGATTGACATCATGTTGATATTGGCCAACGCCAATCGATTTCGGATCGATCTTGACCAATTCCGCCAGTGGATCCTGCAGGCGATGCGCGATACTGATGGCTCCTCGCACCGTGACATCCAGGTCCGGATATTCATGGGCGGCAAGTTCGCTAGCTGAATAGATCGACGCGCCGGATTCGTTGACCATGACCTTGGTGACATCATCGCGAGTTGATTTCAACACATCCGCCACAAAGGCCTCCGTCTCGCGGGATGCTGTGCCGTTGCCGATCGCAATGAGCTTGGCGTCGAAACGTTCGATCAAGCCGAGCAGCGTTTTCTCGGCGGATTCAACGTCGCTGCGCGGCGGCGTGGGAAAGATCGTGGTGCTGGTCAAGAATTTTCCGGTGCCGTCCACGACGGCGACTTTGCAGCCAGTGCGAAAACCCGGGTCGATGCCAATTGTCACCTTGGGGCCGGCAGGTGGTGCCAGCATGAGCTTACGGAGGTTCTTGCCAAACACGACGATCGCTTCCTCATCAGCCTTCTCTTTCATGCCCTGCAGCACCGACGACTCGATGCTGGGAAGTAACAAGCGTTGATAACAGTCGACTACGGTCTCAAGTAGGTCATGATGAAACGCAAATTGTCGATTGTGGGCCAATTGCGGCTTTAGTTTGCCGAGGACGTATGGCTCGTCCAACGTGATACCGACGCGCAAAATGCCTTCTGTTTCGCCGCGTTTCATTGCTAGCAAGCGGTGCGACGGAGTTCGCTTTAGCGACTCGTCGAATTCGAAGTACATCTCGAACTTGCTGCCTTCTTCCCTTTTTCCCCGTTTTACACGAGAGCTGACTTTTCCAAAGTCAGTGGCCTGCGCCGTCAGCCAGCGACGGACTTCGAGGTCTTCCGACCACTGCTCGGCCACGATATCGCACGCGCCCTTTAGCGCGGCTGTTTCGTCGGGAACATCAAGTTCCAGGTTTACGAACGGTCGCAGCACGTCACCGCGAGGACGATTCAGGGGATCCTGCTGCAGCAGAAGATCTGCCAACGGTTGCAGGCGACGTTCGCGTGCGATGGCAGCTCGAGTCCGTCGTTTGGGCTTGTAGGGAAGGTAAAGGTCTTCGAGCGTTTGTCTGTCGGCCGCCGACTCGATCTGCCGCTTGAGATCGGAAGTCAACGCGCCCTGGTCGTCAATCGTCTTGAGAATGGTTGTTTTTCGCTGCGCCAGATCGCGCGCCTTGCCAATCGCGTCCTCGATGGCACGCAGGGCGATCTCATCGAGACCCTCGGTTGCCTCTTTGCGGTAGCGAGCGATGAAAGGAATCGTATTGCCGCCGTCCAATAACTCAATGGTCGCGCGTACCTGCGCGGCAGTGACCTTGAGTGTTGCAGCGATTTGTGCGATGACCTGGTCAAGATCGAAACAGTTCGTGGGTGTGGTGGTCATATTTGTCGTGGGTTCTGTACTGGCGCGGGCATAATGCAGCAGACAAGCATGTCAGATTGAACGGAATTCGGCAATTGCGGGTTGGCGTTAGGTGGGTCGAAGTTGCACTCGATTCGAGATGTGGACGGAGCACAACCCGTCTTACCCACAAGATAAGGCGAGGTGTGAGGCACTGGTCTCATGGGCGTCTAATTGTCACAATTCGCTGAACCACACCTGCGGTACCCGAGCAGGCCGTAACGAGAAGCAGATATAGGTTTCAAATGCCATCCAATCCGGATCCAATTGCAGCGCATTATCTCCTGCGGGTAGAGATGTTTTTGGCAGACGAGCTGCAGCTTACGCGGAAGGATCGCCAGCTCACCCATTTGCGAGTGCTGGTCTTCCTGACTGTTGCGGCATTCTTTGCCATAGGGTGGATCACGATGATCGTCCAGCCGTGGTACCTTCCCGGCGTTTTCGCGGCGATTGGCTTCGTGGCGCTGGTCACGTATCACGACTCGGTCGACCGGCGATTGCAGCGAGCTCGGCATCTGCGATTGATCAACGACCAGGGGTTGGCCCGCCTGGCTAGAGCTTGGGATCGACTACCTGCGCCAACAATCAAGGCACCAGATGGGCATGTCGCAACGGCAACAGATCTGGACCTGTTTGGGCGTGCCTCGCTGTATCAACTCGTAAGCTGTGCGAACACGCCGATAGGCAAAGATATTCTGCGTGACTGGCTCGTCGAGCCTGCCAGTTGTGATGAAATCAAAGCTCGACAACAAGCGGTCGCAGAATTGATCAACCGTGAAGCTCTCCGCGAAGAGCTGGTTCTGGAAGGGAGGCTGCTTGCCGGAGACGCGACAGAACGATTCGTGCAATGGGCGAGTGGTCCAGCCTGGTTGCACGAGCGACCATGGTTGATCTGGCTGTGTCGGATTGTACCAGCAACAGGGCTGTTGGCCTTCCTGCTTAGTTTGGTGCAGTTGATCTCACCCGATGTTGGTTTTGCGATTATCTTGGCCGTGGTTGTGACGAATATCTTGATCAGCGTTCTGTTTTCCGGCAATGTTCACGACATCTTCGCACGCGTCAATACGAGGCAAGGGGAAGTCCGCCGTTACCTGCAAATGTTTCGTCTGATGTATTCGATGCCGGAAACCAGCGGCAAGTTGGCCGAGATCAAACGTGAGGCGACTGAACGTGGTGGCGGCGTTCTGCGTCGTATGCGTGATCTGCAATTTGTGATGCAGTTGGCGAACATCAGCCATTCAGCGATGTTGTTCATTTTTCTGTATTTGCCGTTGCAAGCTGGCTTGCTGTACGACTTCCATATTCTCAATCTGCTTGAAAAGTGGCAGCGCGACTGCGGTGCACATGCCAGAAATTGGTTCGAGGCGCTCGGTCAATTCGAGTCATTGGCTTCGCTGGCCACATTGGCGTACGATCATCCAAGGTGGACCTTTCCAGAGGTTGATGCGGCGGCCACGTCGATCGAAGCGTCAGGGTTGGGACATCCGTTACTTCCCGATGCGGTGCGCGTCAACAATGATGTTCAAGTGGGCGTGGCGGGATCGTTTCTGTTGATCACAGGGTCGAACATGTCAGGCAAGAGTACACTGTTGCGGTCAATCGGCGTCAATATCGTACTGGCGCAGGCAGGTGGACCTGTCTGTGCGTCCAAACTACGACTGCCGCCTGTTCAACTGGCAACAAGTATTCGTGTGCGTGATTCGCTGGAAGACGGCGTTTCGTTCTACATGGCCGAACTCATGCGGCTGAAAGAAATCGTCGATCAGGCGGTTGACTTTGGCGGCCGCCCCGACTGCACGCTGGTCTACTTGCTGGATGAGATTCTGCAGGGGACAAATTCGCAAGAACGTCGCATTGCCGTTGTGCGCGTGTTGTCACATCTGGTTCGGCACGGTGCGATCGGCGCTATTTCCACACACGATCTAGACCTGGCTGCCAGTGACGCGTTGGTCGGCCAGTTTCGCCCC
>JASLRF010000457.1 GCA_030744095.1 Pirellulaceae bacterium
GGAAGTCCGCAGGCACTACGCAGCTTGTGTCAGCTATGCCGACGCGCAGGTTGGTCGCCTCTTGACCAAGCTGGACCAGTTGGGCTTGCGTGACAATACCATCGTCGTCCTCTGGGGTGACCATGGTTGGCACTTGGGCGAGCACGGGATCTGGGGAAAACACGCCCTTTTTGAAGAGTCGCTTCGATCGCCTCTGGTCATCCACTATCCGGGTATGCCGCATCCTGGCAAGGAGTCCCAATCAATCGTCGAGACGCTTGATGTCTTCCCGACGCTTTGTGAACTGGCAGGCCTGCCAAGACCGGACTTCACGCAGGGAGTGTCACTTGGCCCAATCTTGGAGAAGCCGACCACTCCCGGCCACGCAGCAATTTCTTATGCGCGGGCGCGAACGATCCGAACCGAGACGCATCGCCTGATAGCACATCGTGATGGTCACATGGAACTTTACGATCATACGTCGGCTGAAAATGAAACCCTCAACGTCGCCGACGCTCACCCGGCAATCGTGGCACAGCTCAAAGCCGAATTGCTGAAACGCCTTCCATGAAACACAAGTCGGCGTCCAATCGTAGGCGTTCATGGACGGAACGACATTTCCCATGGAACGCCAAGGGGACCAGACCTCGAGCTGTGAATGGTAAACTGCCAATCAAAACTCTTTGAACTCTTGAGATAGCAATATGACGATTCAAGCGTTGATTTTCGACTGTGACGGCACGCTGACTGATTCAATGCGCGCGCACTATGTCGCTTGGCGGGACACATTAACCGCATACAATATGAGTTTGGACGAACAGCGTTTCTACACACACTCCGGCACGCCGTCACGGCGCGTCATCCCAATGTTGGCCAAGGAACAAGGGATCACTTTGGACTTTGAACAGGCAAACAGAGCGAAAGAAGAAGCGTTCCTGAACTCTCTGCATTTGCTCAAACCGATCGAACCGGTCGTCCAGATTGCGAAGGAACACCTTGGTAAACTGAGACTGGCCGTTGCCAGTGGCGGTGTGCGGCGCGTGGTGCACCGGCAGCTGGAACAAATCAATGTGTATGATTTGTTCGAGACAATTGTGACGGCGGAGGATACTGAACGACACAAACCGGACCCTGACGTGTTTCTTGAAGCCGCGCGTCGGTTGGGTGTTGCGCCGAAAGCATGCCGTGTTTACGAGGACGGTGACCCTGGCATTGAAGCCGCCCGACGGGCTGGCATGGAGTGCGTCGACGTCCGATTGAGTCTCACTTAGCAACGTCTCACCATGTCGATGCATCCACTCTACTACATCAGTGCGTTCGTACTCTTCCTGACGATCTCCGCCGGCGCAACTGCGGACGACGCTTGGCCCATGCTGCCTCAACAGAATGCGGCCATCGAGATACCCGCGCAAGAGTGGCTCGCCAAACCTGGGTTGCGGCGCGTGCGAACGCTGATCCACTATCCCAACGGAAAACTAGCCAACGTGGACGCGCGGACTGGCGTCATGCTCACACTCCACAATTGGGGTGGCACCGATTGCGCCGGCACCGCCAATCCGCAAGCTCTAGCGCGGCGACTGAATGTTGTGGCGATCTGCGTGAATTACTTGCAAAGCGGGCGACAGGCTTCAATTGAAGACCCCGAACCGTACGATTGTGGCTACCTGCAAGCGTTGGATGCGCTACGCGCTCTGTGGTTCGTCTGTGACGGACTCGAACAGAAAGGAATCAAATTCGACGCGGGTAGAATTTTTTGTACAGGCGGTTCCGGCGGAGGCAACGTCACTCTCATGGCGAACAAGCTGGCTCCGCGCACGTTTGCCTGCGTCATTGACATGTGCGGGATGAAAAAACTCAGCCACGATATTGCCTTCAACCTGCCGGGCGGCAGCGGACTGAACGCCCGATGGAGCCGCAGCCCGGATAGTCCGAATTATCTCAGCGCCGATCACCAAGAGATCCGCTTCGTTGGCCATCCAGATCATCTAGCAAAGATGAAACAGCTCGGAAATACGAGCAAGATCATTGTCGTCCACGGTACGCAAGACAGCACGTGCCCGTACGCGGACGCGCGCGAAATGGTGGCCAACATGCGGACTGCGGGATTGGACGTTGAATCGCATTTTCTTGTGAAAGCGGACTTGGATGGAAAGGTCTTCACGAGCACCGGTCATGCACTGGGAAACCGGACGGAAATTGTCTTTCGTGTTGCGGAGAAGTTTCTCGCCGCTGGCGGACCGCAAGCGATCCGCCGACTGGGCAGGACGGACTTTCAGCGAAGCGATCAACTGGTCCGTTATGCCACGGCAAATGGCGAGTTTATTATCTCATACAAGAACGGCTTTCCCGTCGGCCGGTTCGTACCCGCCGTTGAACTTGTCGAAGATCTCGAGCATCGAGACGAGAACAGTTCGACTGATGTGAGGTAACCAGCGATCAGGCGAATTCATCAATCGGTTTGCCAAACGGCAACACGGGAATCGAGCGACCGGAATGGTCGAGGTAGCTCTTTTCCGAATCGATTCCGAGGTGCTGGTAGATGGTTGCCAGGACATCCTGTGGATCCTTGGGATTGTCCTTGGGAAACGCACCTTTGGCGTCTGACGAACCGACCACATGCCCACCATTGACCGGACCGCCAGCCAAAGCAGCGCTGAAGACGTTGGGATAATGATCGCGACCGTTGTCCTTATTAACACGCGGCGTCCTGCCGAATTCGCCCCAAGCTACCACCAGTGTCGTCTCCAAAAGATCGCGCTGCTGGAGGTCTTCGATGAGTGCCGAATAACAAAGATCCCAACGTGGTAAGAACCCTTTACGCATCGAATCGACGCCTTGAATATGCGTGTCCCACCAGCGGCAATCAACCGTGACCAACCGCACTCCCGCCTCAACCAAACGCCGGCCCAACAGCACACGCTGGCAAAATGCATTCGCGCTGCAGCGACGCGGGTCCATCGGGTCGTATCGCGGAATGAAACCGTAACGCTCGCGAACTGGATCGCGTTCCGAATCCAAGTCAAACGCTGCCCGCGCCTTGTCGGAACTGAGAATCCCGTACGCCTGTTGATTGAATTCGTCGACACCATCCATCTGAGCGTCAAGGCCCGCCCGAAATCGATCGAAGCTGTTGAGTAACGTCTTGCGATCGCCGAAGCGCTGATCGCTGATTCCTTCGACCATCGAAAAATTCTGCAGGTTGAACGGCCCATCATTGGCTGGGTCAACAATCGTCTCGAACGGCTTGTGGGCCACGCCCAAGTACGCCGAATCCGTGCCGGGTACTTGCCTGGGAATCATGACATAGGAAGGCAATTCCGGTGTCAAATGTCCCAACTGTTCCGAGACGATCGAACCGCAACTGGGGTGGTTGTTCAGGTTCGGATCGGGCCCAGGTGGATGTCCGGTGAACAGAATCTGGTCGCCTGCGGAATGCCCCGCATTGGTGTGATGCAGGCTGCGAATAATCGACCATTTGTCCATGATCTTGGCGCAGCGAGGCAGTAAATCGACGATTTCGATCCCAGGGACGTTGGTCTGAGTCGCACCAAACGCACCACGGTATTCGATGGGAGCGTTTGGCTTGGGATCCCAGGTCTCATGCTGCGACGGCCCGCCCCGCATCCAGAGGATGATTACCGAATTCTCTTTCTTGGCCGCGGCCCCAGCCCGAGCCTCGTGGCGCAAGAGATCCGATAGCGTTAGTCCAGCCACACCCAATCCACCCGCCTTGAGAAAACTACG
>JASLRF010000458.1 GCA_030744095.1 Pirellulaceae bacterium
CTAAGGCCACACTGGTCTTGGGGTTTTTTTGTTGGATTCGAAATGTCGCATTCGCTGCTGTCAACATGCCGTGGGACGAGTCGGTCGAGGGCCGAGTTGTTACTTCTCGCGCCGGTCAAGGACCGGCCTGTGGACGTCGCTCATTTCCAGCGACAGACCACGCCCCTGCAACAACACCGCCCAATCAACTCGTTTCCAAAGGAACGTAGCTCATGACGACAAGCCAAGACATACGACATATCACTATTTTTGACACAACGCTGCGTGACGGCGAACAATCGCCAGGCTGCAGCATGAATCTGCGTGAGAAGCTGGAAGTTGCCCAGGCCCTGGTCGATTTGGGCGTAGATGTGATCGAAGCCGGTTTCTCCATCGCCTCCCCCGGAGATTTTGAAGCGGTCCGTGAAATCTCAGCGGCCATGCGAGGTTCGACGATCTGCGGGTTAGCTCGCTGCAACGACGCGGACATTGACCGCGCATGGGAGTCGCTGAAACATGCCGAATCCGCTCGCATCCACGTGTTTCTCGCCACCAGCGCAATCCATCGCGAATTTAAATTGAAGATGTCGCGCGACGAGATCGTGGCGCGTGCCGTGGCGGGCGTCAAACGGGCCGCCAGTTATTGCGACGATGTCGAATTCTCGCCCGAGGACGCGGCCCGAACGGAACACGATTTTCTCTGCCAAGTCGTCGAAGCCGCCATCACAGCGGGAGCCACGACGGTCAACATCCCTGACACCGTCGGCTATGCGACCCCCGCTCAAATGGGCGCAACGATTGCGGTATTACGTAATCGCGTACCGAATATCGACAAAGCCGTCATCAGCATCCACTGTCATAATGACCTTGGACTGGCCGTGGCCAATAGCCTGGCGGCGGTCGAGAATGGCGCCGGTCAGATCGAATGCACAATCAACGGACTTGGCGAACGGGCTGGGAACTGTTCACTGGAAGAGGTTGTTATGGCCATGAGGACGCGTGCGGATGCCTATTTGTGCGAAACGGCCGTCAATACGCAACGTCTGGTCCCAACCAGCCGCCTCGTTTCTACTATCACGGGCATGCGAGTTCAGCGAAATAAGGCAATTGTGGGCCGCAATGCCTTCGCCCACGAAGCCGGCATCCACCAGGATGGGATGCTGAAAGAACGAACGACCTATGAGATCATGCGTCCCGAGGACGTCGGCTTCACCAAGACCGATTTGGTCTTGGGCAAGCATAGCGGTCGCGCTGCGCTGGCGGATCGAGCCAAACAACTGGGCTACCGACTGACTGGCGAACAGCTGCAAATCGTGTTCGACGAATTCAAAACGCTGGCGGATAAGAAAAAGGAAATCTATGATGGAGATATCTCCGCGCTAATTGACAAGCAGCTGCGCGATGTCGTGGAAGAAGAATGGTCGCTGGTTTCATTTCAGGCGACGTCCGGCAGCGACTGCGAGCCAAACGTGAAACTGACACTACGGCACGGGGAACGAGAACTGACGGAAGAGTTGTCCGATGGCGATGGTCCGATTGACGCCGCCTTCCTGGCAACAGAGAAACTTACTGGTCTGAAACTTCGCTGCAAAGACTACCAGGTTCGCAGCGCCACCTTGGGTCACGACGCCCTGGGCGAAGTAACGCTGGAAGTCGAACATCAAGGGAAGACGTTTCGCGGACGAGGCGTGTCGACCGATACCGTGGAAGCAACGGTGATGGCGATCCTGAACGCCGTCAATCGAATTGCTTCGACGGCATCCAACAACGGCTAAACGGATCACGGGGATGATTCCGAGATTGAACCTGAGAAGCAATTGAAACCAAGAAAAAGGTAAACCAAAGAACAGGCGAACCCGAGAAACAGTATGAGAACTTCGGTGGATCTGCATCGCAATCTGCGCATTCATTTTTAAGTATCGCGAATTGGCCACCTTATGGCATTATTAGAAATCGTCTCTGGAATCGATTCCGGCGTCGCACATGAACTGACGACCCGCGAGACGGTGATCGGCAGACACCCTGATTGCCAGATCGTGTTACGTGATTCTACCGTTTCGCGCCATCACGCCAGAATTCGGCAGGACGGTGATCACTATGTCGTCGATGACATGGACAGCCAACACGGCACGCGTGTCAACGGCGAGACAGTGCGTATGGCCGTGCCACTTCGAAATGGCGATGAGATCTCGCTCAGCCAGATCCGGATCGTTTTTCGCACTTTGGTGGAAGACGGTGACAGCGACGATGATCGCCCTTCGACCATCATTACGTCATTGGATGTGCTCCGAGCCGCTGGTGTTGATAAAGACAGCCAGAACGCGCCCAAATGGCGCGCACTGCTCGAAATCACCCGCGCGTTGGGAGTCTCGCTTGAACTTCAAGAAATCCTTCCCAATGTGCTGGAGAACATTTTTCAGATCCTTCCCCAGGCCAGCCGTGGCTGCATCTTGTTGGCCGACCAGGCCAACGGGCGGCTGCAACCATTCGCGGCCAAACCGCCACTCGGTAAGAAAGACGAACCGCCACCAATCAGCCGGACCATTTCCGAATCTGTAATGTCCCAGACGAAAGCCGTCCTCAGCACCGATGCCGGTGCAGACGAACGCTTTGCTGCCAGCGATTCAGTCATGGACCTGAAGATGCGCTCGGTGATGTGCGCCCCGTTGATTGGCTCGTTGCAGGAACCGTTTGGCATGATTCACCTCGATGCCCAGGATCCAGCCGCGCAGTTTACCGTGGACGACCTCGACATACTCGTCAATATCGCCAACTTGGTGGGTCAAGCTGTCGACCACGCTCGCCTGCACGAAACACAGATGGAATTCGCGAAGCGCGAACGTGACATGGATACGGCGAGGCAAGTTCAGACCCACTTTCTGCCGCAGGAACGTCCGACGATCGAGGGCTATCAGGTATTCGATTATTACGAACCAACCGAGCAAGTTGGTGGTGACTATTTCGGCTACACCTGGCTACCCGATGGCCGCTTGGCAATCGCTGTTGGCGATGTGGCCGGTCACGGCGTGCCCGCCGCGCTACTGATGGCACGACTCTGTTCGGAAGCCCGCTATTCACTGGTCACGGACATCATCCCCAGCGAAGCTATCGACAGTCTGAACCGTGAATTGTGCAAGACATCGTTCACCTACTTTATTACATTCGCGCTGTGTGTCTTGGACTTTCAACGTCACGAACTGACGATTGTCAACGCCGGCCATATGCCGCCAATGTGTCGCCGCGCGCAGAGCGGCGAAATCGAATCGTTGTGTGCGGACGCGTCATGTCCGCCACTGGGAATCGAAGGTTCCATCACCTATCGCGAAGACACCGTGCAGCTTCAGCCTGGCGATATCGTACTGCTTTATACTGATGGGGTCAGCGAAGCTCCCAGTGCCGGGGGTGACCGCTACGGGATTGACCGCATCGCCGCCGTGCTCGCTCAAGGCACCAATGCCGTCAATGCCGGTGAACGCCTGCTGCGCGAAATGACGGCCTTTTCTGGCAAAGAAGAACAAGAAGACGATGTCTGCATCGTGGCGTTCTCGCGCAACACCTAGTAACCGCAGACAGACGCGATCACGCCACGAATGCCAGCCAATAGAACGCCCAACCGGTGATGGCGGTCATCACCATACCGATCGCGGCTACCCGCCCTCGGAAGACATGTAGCGAGCTATAGGCCGACGATGTCTCGGGTCGACGGAAATGCTGCAACGCCTGCACGATCACAAAGGCCCACATCAAAGGTGTAGGCACCGCGAAGCACAGATGCACCACCAACGCGTACCAAACCAGGCACCAGGCATCTGGCTGGAAATAGGGCGACGGTGCCGCCAATGCTCCCCAGTCAGTAAAGAACCGGATGTCGAATTCGAACAAGACCACCGCGACCAACAGCACCAATGCCAAGGCGATCTGAACTCGCTTGTGCAGTTCAAAATTGCGCTGCTTTCGAGCCAAATAAAATATGCTCCATGCCATCACCGGAATGATGGCGATCATGGCGACAAAGACAAAATCCAACATGAACGATCCGCGCGTCGGCAGGAAGCCATGATGGTCATTGATTTGTGCTAGCATAATGTCCAATAGAAATTCCCATGCATGATGGCGTGGCCGGAGTTTCGATGGCCGGATCTAGAAGGCCATGATTCTACTCGATTCGCCGCCCACGACGAATAGCTTCGGACAAACCACACCATGCCAAGTTGACTGGGAAATCTGATGAGTGAAACAGCGGAGCCCGGTTCAATTGGCTGGTGCGACCTGACCGTTGAACACGGCGAGCAGATTCGAGATTCTTACGCCCAGGTCACTGGGTGGAAGAGCGAAGACCACTCAATGGGTCAATACAGCGACTACGTGATGAAGACGGCGACTCAGACACCGCTGTCGCCGGCGTCTGCCACGCCCGTGGTCAAAATGCCAATTTGCCGCCGCAGTGGTTGCCAAGACCCTGCCAGCGCCGTGCTGGCGGTGACACAAGCACCATCAACGGGCTGACGCCGAATTCAGCAATCGAGATCATCCGAATCCGCGGGCTGCTCAGCGCGTTTGGCTGTTGGTGCCGACAGCAGTACCGAGGAACCCGCGCCAGTTGTCAGTAACTGACAACGCAGATACGATTAGGACTCTTAAACGGCGGCCGGATGGCGGAATTGGCAGACGCACAGGACTTAAAATCCTGTGATCCGTAAGGATCGTGCGGGTTCGACCCCCGCTCCGGCTACTGACTTACGACGATTTGAAAACCTTGACTGAGTCACGCGCCGAACCAGCGCCGAAGTGATTTACCGTTGTGTGACCGTCCAAAGTGGCAAAAACCTACATTCGGTTTATGCCACTTTTTGCCGCATCTGGAACGAAGACGTTCGCCAACTGGCCCCGATCCTGGAGCGGCTGCAGGTTTCGACGACCTGCTGGGTCGATCTGATCGCCGGCTTTGGCCGCTGGTTCCGTCGTGCCGTCGGCCGGCCGCCGAACATGACGGCCGAATGCCAGCGCCGCGGTCGCCGCTGGCTGCAAGGCATTGCACACGCTCAACAGGCATTCGCCTGAATGAGCTAGCTGAACTGCTGATCACATCGAACCGCGTCCACGGTACGGCCTATTCCACGCCGGGCGCGCCAACTTCTGGCCACGATCGCGGCGGTCACTGCTAATCCGTGGTCGAAACTCATACCAGCGATCTAGCTGGCGACCGCTGTCGCCGTTAAGGCATCTCAGAAGGACGCGCAGCAGACAAACACTGCCAGTTTCAGAAGTTTGCTGCCCCTTGTTGTTTCTCTCAGAAGTTGGCTGTCCCCTGGTTTCTCCCGCCTGGTTTCTCCATACTACAATGAGGCGATGCCTGAACCACACGACAAGCCGGACCCCGCCAGTATTCCCGAATTCGACCGCCTAATGCGCAGGTTGGTGAACGTCGATCCGGGAGAGATCGAAAAGGGGGATGCGATGCCGTGTCCCAAGTGTGGCGAACGCGGGGCGGAGCTTCTAGGGATGCTGCGTCTCGAAGATGAACAGCCCTCGGTGAAGGTGGAAGAGTTCAAGTGCCAACAATGCGGCCACACCTTCACCAAGGCCACCGACTTCTGGGTTTAGCGTGCCTATGGATCAGGCAGCGGGTTTTCGCCAACTTGGGTCTTGATGAGTCAAGTTAGTTCTTACCTTCTAAAGGGTCACGCCGCCATTTTCCGTCAGCCATCCTAAAACCGTTCGCTGGTTGTTAGCCCGATTCACTTTCACACCCAACCAGACACCAAACACAGTCAACGCGACGAGTATCGCTCGAAGGCTGAAGCGGAGAAATCGGCGTCGTTTGAGTTTGGTTGTCATTGACTGATGTAAGGCAACACAGTCATTGAACACGAGCGATGGGATCTTCCATCAT
>JASLRF010000459.1 GCA_030744095.1 Pirellulaceae bacterium
GTCGAAACAGACGGCGTCCTCGTCGAAGACTGACCTGCCCGTCCGCCCCGGCTCTGCTTCCGCCGCTAGCGACGAAATTTCTCGATTGCATGCTTGCCGGAAGGACACTTTGTAACGGAGTGCGGCTGTTCGCGTGGTGGAGGTTTAGAAACGATGCGGTGTGCATTACTCTTGGCGGTAGCCTTTCTTGGACTCAACATGACGGTCTCCGCCGTCATGGCCCAACAGACGTACGACAATCTGCCGACGCCGAATTCCGGCTTTGCGCCAAGATCTGGTAACCGACTGCCTCCGGTGACTCCGAATTCGTCTCCGCAGTCAGCCAACTTGGCCCGACAGCCGATTGGATCGGGGATTCCGGCGAGCTCGCGAACGGGCCAACCGCTTGGCCAATCGGTAGGAGGATCCCTTGAGCTCACACCATTGCCACCCACCCAATACCCAGCGATCCAGAATCCAGCGATCCAATACCCAGCAGCAACACCATACGCTGCGCCCACATATTCACCACAGCCCAGGGTCCCGAACAAACCGTATCGTGGGATTTCTGATGGTTACATCGGGAGTTCAGTAACCAGCACACCAAGCGGGCGGTTATTCGAGGCGTCTGACAACGACGCGACGTCTTTGGACGGCCCCTCTTACTCTGGTCCCTCATACGCTGAACCATTTCAAAGCGCTCCGATTCATGGCGAGTCGCAACCCAGTGCACCGATTCAAAATGGCGTCACTCAAAGCGGACCAGCAGATCAATACTGGAAGACCGAAGCCGCCGCGTGCGGCGTAGAGGGATGTGAGTCGAGCTCGGTCTGTAGTACGCCTGCCTCACGTTGGTTCGCGGGCGTCTACGCGGTCGTCATGACCCGTGATCGGGAGAACAACGTCTGGCTCAGCTACGACACCGCCGATATTCGAAGCCGGGTTCTCAACACGCACGACGCCGACGCCTCTTATTCGGCTGGCTTCGAGACCCGCTTTGGACGCTTTTTCGGATGTGGCTCAACTGCCTTTGAATTCGTCTACTGGGGGATTTATCCTGGCTCCGAAGAAGCTAACGCTTGGGGAGCCAACGCAGTAGTAGGTTTGGACACGATCTTGCATTTCGACGGGATCAGCTATGATCCAGGTGGCGGTCCACAGCTGGCTAGCACTGCGTTCTTTCTAGCCGAGCGTCACCGACTGCGGAGAAACTACGATCTCCACAATATCGAATTGAATCTGTTCGAATCGAATTACACCCAGCTGTGTGGTTGCAGCAACGTCAAACTCGCCTGGGCGGCTGGTCTTCGATATGTCAGCTTCGATGAGAGCTTCCTGTATTCTACGGACCCCATCGATATCAGTTTTACCGGGGCTCTAGAAGAACTGCACTATGGAATCGAAGCCGAGAATGACCTGCTTGGTTTTCAGGTCGGAGGGCGCGTCGATGTTTGCTTTAAACCCTGTCTCACGTCATATGTCGACACGAAGGTGGGCATTTTTGTAAATCGCAGCAGCCAGCATTCGCGAATCTTTGGCACCAATGGGCTGGCCGAAGTGTCCGATGTCGTGAGTCCCTATTTTGGAACACCGTTGGACATCCGGGCGGAGAAGAAGGACGCGGCATTCGTAGCCGAGTTTAGAACCGGACTTGATTATCAGTTTACTCCCTGCTGGAGCGCCACGATCGGATATCGAGTGGTTGCGTTGACCGGAGTCGCGTTGTCGACGAACCAGATACCAGTTGACTACATCTCCGCGATCGATAGCCTGCGTACGGTGAATACCAACGGTAGCCTGATCGCGCACGGGGCTTATGCTGGTCTGGAATATAACTACTAACGTTCTGTCTCGATTCGACCGGTTCTCAGCAAAGGGTGGTTGGCGTCTAGCGCAGCGAATCCCCAGAGAGCAGCCGCACAAAAAACGGCCAAACGATCTGTGGATGATCGTCTGGCCGTAGGTGGTTTGAATTGGCGAGTGTCCCCTCCCTTTGAGTTCGACTAGCCTTCGACAGATGTCGTTTCTGTCGTCGTGGGAACGGCATTTTCTTCAGCGGCTGCCTCCAAAGAAACAGCATCTGCGTTCGTTTCCGACGAATCCACCGTCGTGACGGCAGCATTCTCCGCCACGGGCGTCTCGATTGTGTCCGCAGTTCCCTCAGTCGCCGCATCACCATCGGTCGATTGGTTTTCGACAACAGGCTTGGCCACGGTCACTGAGAAATCCGTCAACGGCTTGAGGCCGTCGATCTCGGCATTGGCGAACAGCCGATCCTGGGGCGAAGCATCGATGCAAGGCCAGATCTCACGATCAGATTGTGGGACCGACGCACGCCAGATTGCCAACACTTCGTTGACGTCTACATGAGGGTTACCTCGTTCGTTGCCGGGCTGCCTGCCTTGTTTCGGCGACACGGGAATCCACAGCATGTCAATCCGTGAACTGTCGCGGTAGTAGTAGCCACCGACAATATCACCTGCGTCACTCAACTCAAGCATATAATGAAAGTACTTGATGCGTTTCAAACGTGGACTCTGCTGGTACTCGCCGTTGGAACTGTTGGCATAGGCAGCGTTCATTTTGACTTCGACCTGATTCGATCCGCGCTTGGCAAAAGTCGTCGAATAGGCATAGATCGGGTAGTTCCATTTTTCTTTGCCGGGATCGGCTTCCATCCCGATGGGGTGTTTTCCACGGCCCAACCAGTTTGTCAGCAGGGCATGGAACGTCCCGGCGTTGATGTACGATCCGTCGCCATCGAGCATCTGCGTGTCGTTGTAGGTATAGATTTCGGCCAGCAGCGCTTTGATGTCGGCTGGTGTAAAGACGACTCCGTTGCGTTTCACACTCTGCTTTGGCTCGGCGTGTCGGATCGCGGCCGCTGCCCAGCCGTTACAATGTCCATGCCAATGCGGCGTGCTCATCCTTCTCACTGCAAACAGGCCGAACAATCCTCTGCGGGTGGACTCAGGCTCCTGAAATGCGGTTGTATCCCAGCGCTCAAAGGCCGCGGCACGGCCGCTCCTTCCATTGAAGGCCCAGTCGTATTTTGACAAGGCATTGACTGTTCCACCCGCCGTATCGGGGTAAATGTGTCCCGAATAGGGAATGCGTGATTCGACGACTTTGCTCTTGGTTGGCAAGTCGTCAAACTTCCAGACCATTTCGTTGCCCCACCATTTTTGAAAAATCTGATTCTGCTTCTCGATCTTCTGCTCGCCAATGTCACTGCCGACGCTGTTCGCAGCAAGAATGGCAACAAAAACTAAAGACGTCCCCATGGTAGAAATCCCTTCAAAAATCGCCGGATCTGTTAAAACAAGGTGAGGAGATGAAATACGTTAGCACGCAGGTATAAGGGAGTCAATTAGAATGGGAAGATGACGTAGCCCACGTAATACAACCGTCACAGTCTCGTTCCAAACTCACTGCGGGCGTGTCTTTTTGATTAGGTTATGCGATGGTGCACCTGAGATTTCCAACGGAGACGAAGATGCATCGGCACATAAGAGCTCGAGTTTTTCAATTGGCAAGTTCGACCGTATTGGTTCTGTCGTTCGTCGGAGCAAGTTCTGGGCAGGAATCGCAGCACGGCTCGCGGACAAGTCGTGATTTGGCAACGTTGGAAGACCAGGTCTTTTCCGAAATCAACTTATTGCGTTCCGACCCTAACGATTATGCCGAGCGTTTCATCGCGCCACTTAAGGAGCGGCTGGTCCGTTTGCCAAGAAACGCCGATCAACCATTTCTGCAATTTCGGGCGTTTCTCATTGGTGGCACAAAGATCGACTACCTAACGCTTGACGAAGGCGGTACCGAAGAGACCGCCCGCGCGATCTTGGACGAGGCCATCGAGGCGTTGCGAGCGGCTCCCAAACTGGCTCGTTTGCAGCGCAATGACGTCCTCGACCGCTCGGCGAGATTCTATTCACATGACTTTCTCGTCGGCGGCAAGCGGCGCGATCCCCACGTCGACAGTCTGGGACGAAAAGCCGGCGCCCGCATCGGCAGTTTTGGGGGATCACGATCTTCAATTGCCGACTGGCAACGATTTGTCAATCAATTGCCGGACAATGGGACTGACGTTGCTCGGGTGTTTAAGAAAGAAGGGCGGTATTATTGGGTCGCCTATTCAGGAAGCAACGCTTACCGCTACTGGTCCGTGCCCGATGATGTGGGTGAGTTTGTTGCCCAACACGGTGAGGAAGCAACATTGGCACGTTTGAAAGAACCGGGTTACGAGTGTTCGATCACAGTCGATCGGAAGACGAAGACGTTGCACCATGGCGACGCCCAAGTACGGTACCCGTTCTTGCTGCCGATCCATGGTGAAAACGTGACCTGGGGTAATTGGTCGCAATCCGTGGCGGCCCGAGGGATGATCTGTTGGTGGCTACTCGACCCTGGCATTCAGGAACGTGGACACCGAAAGATGTTGTTGGATCCCGACTACAAGGTTGCTGGCGTCGGTTGTGCCCGATCGCGCAGTGTTGGTTGGGTGACCACGCTCGATGCGTGCGCCGAAGAGCTCGTAGAACTTCCAGCAGAGTAACATCATGCAGCCTGTAGAGCTGACACCTCTCCCAGCGGGCTCATCGTACCACACAAGTCATGGATCGGCGGCGGCATTGCCAGCAGCGGTGGCGTTAATGGCGAGGTAGACGCGGGCGGGCGGGGTGCGAATGATTAGCGGAGCTGCTTTTCGTTCGAGGGACTGGCTGAGAAGCG
>JASLRF010000460.1 GCA_030744095.1 Pirellulaceae bacterium
GACGCCCACGATCAGTGGCAGATCGTCGTGCCGCCCACGCGACAATCCGAAGGCGGCGCAGACCTGGTCGTACAAGACGATCAGAGTATCTTGGCGACCGGCAAGAACGCAGCCACCGAAATGTACGAGTTGATTTTTCCAGTGGAGACCTCCATCCATGCGATTCGCCTCGAAGCGCTCACGCACGCGTCGTTTGTCGGTGGCGGCACCGGGCGGGGCAGCAACGGAAATTTTGTGCTCAGCGAACTCGAAATCACCGCGGCCGCGAAAGAGGCGCCTGACGACTTCAAACCGCAGAAGATTGCCGCGGCCGAGGCGGACTATTCGCAACCAAACTACCCCGTCACGCAGGCCATCGATGGCAAGATCGATCGCACGGGCTGGGCGGTCGACGGTAACACAAAACGCGAGAACCGCTCAGCGACCTTCCACTTGGCCGAACCTGTTCAGCCTGGCACCACGGCCAACATTCGTGTGCGGATGTATCACCGTTATGGTGGGAAACATCATATCGGCCGGATGCGTCTATCGCTGGCAGCGCAACCAGCGAGCGAAATTCCTGCCGACGTCAGTGCGATCGTTGCGATCGCTTCCGACAAGCGGAACGCCGCCCAGCGTCTCCGCTTGCGAGAGTACGCCATCGACACATTCGGCACCGTGAAGCAGCGCAGTGCGATTGCCGAACTGCGAGGCGCCCAGCAACGCCAGCAAGCGATTGCGAAGACGCCCGCCACGATGGTGATGCAAGAGTTGGCCAGGCCACGTACCACCCACGTACTGTTTCGCGGAGAATACGACAAACCGCGTGATGTTGTCCAAGCTGGGACGCCGGTTGTCCTACCTCCCCTGCCCAAAGGCGCACCGGCTAACCGGCTAGGCCTGGCACGGTGGCTGGTCATGCCGGAACATCCCTTGACTGCCCGCGTCACGGTCAATCGGTTCTGGCAACGGCTTTTTGGCACCGGAATCGTCAAGACCGTCGACGATTTCGGTTCGCAGGGCCAGTGGCCGAGTCACCCCGAACTGCTCGACTGGCTGGCCGTCGATTTCGTCGAATCCGGTTGGAACGTCAAGGCTCTGCTCAAGCAGATTGTGATGTCAGCAACCTATTGCCAGTCATCGCACGTCACGTCCGAGAGATTGCAGCGCGACCCTGACAACCGATTGTTGGCGCGAGGCCCGCGTTTGCGTCTGGATGCCGAAGTCATTCGCGATAGCGCATTGCTGGCCAGCGGTCTCCTATCCGAACAGTTCGGCGGCCCCAGCGTTTTCCCCTACCATCCCGTTGGACTCTGGCAGGAGATCAACAATCGCCCTGGCTATTCGCGAACCTATCAACAGGATACAGGCGAAAGACTCTATCGGCGCAGCCTCTACACATTTTGGAAACGCACGGTGCCTCCACCCTCAATGTCCGTGTTTGACGCACCGGAACGAGAATTCTGTGTGGTCCAACGTTCGCGCACCAACACGCCTTTGCAAGCCTTCGTCATGCTCCATGATCCACAGTTCGTAGAAGCCGCACGGCATCTTGGTCGCCGGATGATCACCGAAGGCGGCACGACAATCCGGCAGCGGATCACTTTCGGCTTTCAAACGTGCATGGCGCGTAAACCCACACCCGCTGAAATGCGCGTGCTAACGGGCATCGTGACCGAGCGGCTGGCGCATTACGACAGCAACCGCGAATCCGCCCAACAGCTGCTCGAAGTTGGCGATTCGTCGCCAGACAGTTCACTCGATCCTGTCGAACTAGCGGTCTGGACTACCGTGGGACGTGTCTTGTTCAACCTCAGCGAATTCATCACCAAAGGCTAGGCGAAGATGTTTGACTTCCAAACACGACGCACGTTTCTTCACCAAAGTTCCCGGTTGGGGCTCGGCGCCATCGCGCTGCGGTCTCTGCTGACACCTAACATCGTATCCGCTGCCCATACACTGGCCGAACGGAACGGGCCCGGATACTCGCCTGGACAAGTTGGGCCTCCACATTTCCCAGCCAAGGCGAAACGTGTTATTTATCTTTGCCAGTCGGGTGCTCCCTCGCAGATCGACACGTTCGATTACAAACCGACGTTAGAGAAACTGAATGACCAGGAGTTGCCGGATTCCGTCCGCGGCGGTCAACGGCTGACGGGGATGACGTCGAGGCAGAAGTCGTTGCCCGTCGCCAAGTCGTTCATGCCTTTCAAGCAACACGGGAATTCCGGGCAGTGGATCAGCAACCTGTTGCCCCACCATCACAAGATTGCGGATGACATCTGCATCGTTCGCTCGATGTACACCGAGGCGATCAACCACGACCC
>JASLRF010000461.1 GCA_030744095.1 Pirellulaceae bacterium
CGGCATCGCTTCTACCATGCCACCGCCCAACACCACCACGTCTGGTGAAAACAGATGCACGAAATTGGCGATGGCAATACCCAGATGCAGCGCGGCCTGCCTGACGATCTCTTCGACGACTTTGTCACCGGCGTCAATCGCCTTGGCCAGGACGCCGCTGCGTATGTTGACCAGATCAGTGCCGGCGGTTTCGAGCAGATGCGGGGCCTCGCCGCGATACGCAGCTTGTGCAGCGGCGGCCGATACTGCCAAGCGACTCGCGACAGTCTCCAAACAGCCGCGTCCGCCGCAACCACACTGCCGACCGTTCGGCTCCATGATCATGTGGCCAATCTCCATACAGGAGATGCCACTTCCCGTTACCATTTGCCCATCGTACACGCAGCCGCCACCAATCCCTGTACCGGGAAAAACGCCGAGCGTGGTCCGTGACTCACGTGCCGCGCCAAAACAGTACTCGCCATAAACACCCGCATCGACATCATTCGAAACGACCACAGGGCAACCAAATTCCTTTCGAAGAATATCGCCCAATGGCACCTGATCCCAAGTCAAATTGACGGCTTCCAAAACCACTCCTGTGGTTTGATCGACGGGTCCTGGTACACCGATCCCGATACCGTCCAGCTGGTCCGCGGTGATCTGGGCTTCGGTCAAAGCACCATGAATGGTCTTGATGATCTTCTGAATCACCACGTCCTGACCGTCAAAACCGCGGGTCTTCTTTCGATCCTTGCCGACCGTCTGGAAATTCGCATCGAACAGTTTGGCCAGCATTTTGGTGCCGCCCAAATCGAAGCCAATCCAATTCTCAGACTTCTCACGGTCTATCATGCCATAGGTTCCATATCGAGTTTTGTCAAACGAGTTATTTCGTGTTGCGGGTTTTGGCCGATAACAGAGGGAGACCACGGCAGCAAACACCCACGGACAGTATGATCCGCGAAATAACCCAAACCAGCAGATGGCGGGAATGGCCAGGGGCGGAGCAGATCTTTGTTGTCTCGGCAGCATACAGTCGTTACAACTTGACGTGATAGTCTAACTTGTAATCCAAGGGCCTGTTAGAGGTTGCCGCAAATTGGGAGACCTACATGCTCGCCTCGCACGGATCGAATAACGCCTTCGCCGATTTTCAGGGCCGTACCGCCGAGGGGCTCGTCTGCCTAGACCGACGTGGCATGCTGAAGGCGAGTTTTGCCGGGCTGGCTGGGTTGTCGGTGCCCGAGTTACTGCGGGTCCGCGCCGAAGCCTCGAGAATTGGACAGGAGACACGTGGCAAGAAGAGTGTGATCTTGCTCTGGATGGCCGGCGGCCCTAGCCACATTGACACCTGGGATCCCAAACCCAATCGTCCCTACGAAAATCGCGGCCCATTTGGCGTTATACAAAGCAAACTCCCCGGCGTTCAGATTTGCGAACACCTGCCGAAGCAGGCCGCGATGCTGGACAAGTTTACGATCATTCGCAGCGTCGACCCGCGCAATAGCAACCACGAACCCAACAAAGTATTCCAAACCGGGAACTTGGAAGCCTCTCCGCGGACCAATCCCAAAGGCGACCTCTTTCCATCGATCGGCTCTGTCGTTGCAAAACACCACGGTGCCAACCTCCCGGGCATGCCACCTTACGTCGCCTTTCAAAAAAGCCGTTCGCACGTGGCTTGGGCCGGCTACCTGGGCAAGCGATACGACCCGTTCTTGGCCCAGCAAGCCGCTCGATTGCCCGTCTACGATTTGGTCGGTAACAACACGGGCAAGATCAGTGGCGGGAATCTGTTCAACATGCCATTGGGACTGGACCAACGGCGGATCTATCAACGGAAATCGTTGCTCGATGAGTTCGACCGAATGCGCAGTGGACTCGACCTGGACGGCTCGATGGATGCCTTGGATACATACTCGCAACAAGCCGTCGACATGGTCCTCGGACAATCGGCACGAGATGCATTTGACATTTCACGTGAGCCGGAGGAATCTCGACAGCGCTATGGCGATCATCTGTGGTGCCAACAGGTGCTATTGGCAAGGCGCTTGATCGAAGCTGGCGTGAGCTTTGTCACGATTGATCTGAGCTACCACACGGCGTCTGGAACGTGGGACAACCATGGGATTCCGGGCGGTGTATATGGCGGCATCTCCAGTGGCCTGCGTCCCTTGTTGCCGACGTTCGACCACATCATCACGACGTTGGTCAGCGATCTAGAGGAACGTGGCCGGTTGGATGATGTGCTGATCATTGCCATGGGTGAATTCGGCCGAACTCCACAAATCGGTACGCAAGAAAGTACCGATGGCCGGAATCATTGGACAGCCGTCATGTCAATGTGCCTCGCTGGTGGCGGCTATCGTCACGGGCAGGTGATTGGTGCCAGCGAAAGTGACGGAGGATCGATACGCGAGCGCGCCGTCACGCCTGGCGACCTTGCCGCGACCATCTACCGGCATATGGGGGTCCCACTGGACACCAGGTACGAAGACGAACGTCAGATCCCGCGGCCGATCGTCGTAAATGGTCGTCCGCTCCGTGAATTGGGCTGAACCACTGGATCAGATCGCCCCCCTTTCCTCCCACGGCACACACAGTGTCACGCAAAGGACCGCGAATGAACGCCAATACACGCGAATCATCGTCCCATTCGCGGTTCAACTGCGGCATAAACGAGACCATGAAAGATCAGACTGTCTTGCTGAATTGCTGAATTGCAGAACTCCCCAGCCATCAACAGCGAAACACGATGCTTCGATCCAACGTTATGAACCAGTTGATCTGCTGGGCTGATGCTAGGAACAATCACGAAGAAAACAACGAAAGGACGATCAGGTCATGAAGTGCCGAAGTTGTGGTGCAGACAACTCGCCGACGGAAGTGAAATGCAACCATTGTGGTTCGCATCTGCCGAACAACACAAAATCAGAGCAGGCAGCAATCTTCGCGCAGATTAAGGCGTCCAGTCAATACAAGGACAGAAATTCACTGGAACGCCTCGCGAGGTTGCCCAAAGTTAGCGGACTGCAAAAAGCGTTTCTGCACATCTTCTTCGTGGTCTTTATTGGTGGCAGCGGCTTCATGGCCCTTATCATGCTTGGTATGGCGGGTGTCATCGGATTCGGTGGATTTCAGGCCGGGGGAGGCTCGTTCGCAGCATTCTCGCTGGCGCCGCTGCTGATGGCAGTCGTCCCGATCGGTTTTGTGGTCTTCGGCGTTTTTCTATTTCGACATCTGAAAAAGAAGATGGAGTCGATGGAAGATGATCCGGTCAACGCGTTGCCGGCAGTTGTCATCGACAAACGCACGCACGTGTCCGGAGGGGGCAACAACAGTTCGAGCCACACAAGCTACTTCATCACCTGCGAAGTAGAAGATGGCAACCGAAAGGAATATCAAGTCTGGGACGGCGCAATGTATGGCAGACTAACCGCCGACGACGCGGGAATCTTGTTCGTTCGCGCCGGCTATGGCCTGGATTTCGACCGCGTTGCCACGTAACTGCCGTAACTTTGCTGGCGACTCTAGCGCGCAACTCTATCAACTGGCCGACGCCGAAACATCTCGGCCTTGAAGTCGCCAATTCCTGACCAATGGGTACGTTGCTCCAGATCAACTTCGGCAACGACAACCTCGCCCCATTTCTTGGCCAGGGCAAGTGTATCACCTGTGTGACCATAAACGCCCGAGATAATCCAGTCGGTGCTAGCATCCGTATATGTACTGCTGATCAGGTAGACGTGGTTCTCCGTCGCCCGCGCGCGGGCCAACAACGGGTTGCATCCCCACACCGGCCAGGCGATGATCTCCGCGCCGCGCTTCGTCAATTCGCGGGCTGGTTCGGGAAAGAAGCCGTCGTAGCAGATCATCATGCCGACTTTCCCGAACCGCGTGTCAAAGACTGGGTAATCGTCTCCTGGCGCAATACCACCCTCCGCTTCGCCACGCGGCAAGCAGACTTTGCGATAGTTGCCTGCCACGCTGCCATCAGGCGCAATCAACACCGCTACGTTGTAAACCAGGTGCTTATCCCGTTCCAGCAATCCGGCCACGATGTACAGATCGTGTTGCTTGGCCAACGTGCCAAAGTACTTCGTGGACGGTCCAGGAATCGGTTCGGACACGTCGGCGTAGTCCTTGCCCAGTCCGTAGTACGTCAGCGTCTCTGGCAACACAACCAAGTCGGCTTCTTGCCGAGCGGCCTCTTCGATTAGCGGCGCAAATTGCCGGCAGTTGTCGGCTGGCGTCTTGCCGCCCTTTGGCCGGAAATGAACTGTCGCCAGTCGAACTTTTCGGCTCACCGGTTCGGTCATCGTGAAAGAAATATCGCTCCACTCAATCCGTCCGCCTGGGGACCATTTCAGATACAAAGCCACCACTGCGCGAGTCGCCCTGGTGGGGACGCGGTACGTTTCAGCCAGCTCGACCCAACCATCCGACAGGACGCGCTCTTGAATTGGAAACTCCGGTCGCGCGAGGCTCGATTTGCCGTTGCGGTAGAAATCCACGACCTGATGATCGTAAGGGACCAGCTCGCCCTTATCGTTCTGCCATGTAATTTTGACGAGCGCACTTTGGCGTGGCGTCTTCACGTTGGCTGTCCTGCTGAACGCTAGAAAACGGAAATGCTTGCCCCCCACAACTTCAAACGTCTTCGTCCAACGTCCATCAAGCCCCGCGCGTTGGTCGTGCTCGATCACAAACGCCCCTTTTCCGCTACGACCGCCCGTGGCCGAATACGAAAACTCCGGCCTCAGTTCGTCACGAGGCGAGGCGGTCGTCCATCCCGCGGGAAACAGTTCCGACGCAACCGCAATCGTACCAGTCATCGGAACGAGAATGGCCACAAAGAGAATTGTCCGAGACACCATGCACCCGATAGAGAACCCAGCTCGATGCGTCGTCATTGTTCCGTCCTGCCTTGATGAAGGGTATGCGTAGGCGGTTTGTTGGTAGAATATTCTACTCCGAATTGTCAACTAAGCGATGCTTGGAAATGAAGGCGCGGGTTGTAATGCAGAATCTTCGGAGTTTTCATTACACGCCATCAGATTCTACAAAATGAGAGGCTCTCTCGAATGGTCAACCCTGTCAACGCAGATCCTAATGCGGCAGTTCTGCAGCCAAATAGGATACGTGCCCGTATTTGGCACGCTCCCGTCGATCGCTCGCGAAACATGCCCGCACCGAGCGCGCATGTCCCAAAGCTAGACTCTCATGCGGATAGTCGATGGCCGGCGCATCTTCCGGCGGGCGTCTTCCTGCTGGCAATGACGAGCATCGTCTGTCCGACGCTGGCGGCACCAAAGCCGAATATCATTGTCATTTTCACCGACGACCATGGCCACGCAGACTTGTCATGCCAGGACGTCTTACCAGATATCAAGACACCGAACATTGATGCCTTGGCGGCCAGCGGCGTGCGGATGACTTCTGGGTATGTGACCGCGCCGCAGTGCGTGCCGTCCCGAGCAGGGATCTTGACGGGAAAATATCAGAATCGCTTTGGCGTCGAAAGCAACGGGATGCCGCTGGACGGGTTCAACGCGGAGCGAACGATCGCCGAGCGATTGAAGGCTGCAGGCTATGCGACAGGAATGATCGGCAAGTGGCATCTCGGTCCGATTCCCGCCATCCCACAACATGGCTTTGCCGACGTCTTCGCCAAGAACAGCGGCAGACCGGGTTGGTCGAATTACGGCCTCGATGGCGGAGACGCTGAACCTGGCCCGGAAGCGACAGAGCTGTATCACCTGGATGCCTGCAGCCTGGCTGCCCGGGCGTTTATCAAGCGCCATCACAACGAACCGTTCTTCCTATATCTCGCATATCGCGCACCTCACGTTCCTCTGGACGCGCCTCAAAAATATCTTGACCGATTTCCCGGAAAGATGCCCCAGAGGCGAAGACAGGCTCTCGCAATGCTGTCAGCGGTCGATGACGGTGTTGGTGGTGTTATCACGTCGCTGCGCGAACACAACATCGAAGAGCAAACGTTGATCTTCTTTATCGGAGACAACGGTGCTCCCCTGAAAATTCACAAGCTCGACGCACCTGGTGGCGGTCCAGGTTGGGATGGCTCGCTCAACAATCCGTTCAACGGCGAAAAAGGGATGCTCAGCGAAGGCGGAATGCGAGTTCCGTTCGTCGTCAACTGGAAGGGAACGCTTCCGGCCGGACAGAGGTACGATCATCCCGTAATTTCGCTCGACGTCGCCGCCACGGCAATCGCGCTTGCCGGGCTGGAGGAAGACCCGGCATTGGACGGTGTGAACCTCATCCCGCACCTTCAAGGTAAGACACAAAAGGCCCCGCACGAGGTACTGTACTGGCGGTGGATTGCCCAATCGGCGATCCGTGAAGGCCGTTGGAAGTATCTGCGCGGCGGTGCCCGCGAGTACCTGTTTAACCTGGCCGATGACATGGAAGAGAAACACAGTGTGCTTGCCGAGCATCCACAGGTCGCCAACCGATTGCGGCAAAAGCTCGCGCGGTGGGCCGGCGAATTGAACCCTCCCGGCCTCGAAACGAAACAGATGTCAACAACTTGGGAAACATATTTCGATTTCTATCTCGACGGAAAACCAATATC
Source organism: Pirellulaceae bacterium (assembly GCA_030744095.1). The sequence goes on from JASLRF010000461.1 coordinate 6,581, forward strand.
CCAACCAGCTAAGATAACACCAGGCAAGAACTCCGTTCGATCAACAACTTCGCGCGGTTGGGTGGCACGTAACGCTACGATGAAGGTCATCGACGGCGTGTTGCAGATTCGCGCCACCAACCCTCGCACCAATCGCCGGCCGTTCATTGCGGCGTCGCGCCTCGAGCTGCCGATTCCCTTACAGGCGACTGTGCGGTTGCGATCAGAAACCGGCGGAGTTGCGGGCATTGCATGGCGTGAACAAGGACAAGACGACTTCCCTCGCAACCAGGTCGTTTCGTTTGACTGCCCCGCCTCCCAGCAGTCCACACAACACACCGTCAAACTCCCGGCTCGCGGAACGGTGATTCATCTGCGGCTGCTGTTGCCGCCAGCAGGCGCGGATGTCACGCGCATCGAGGTTCTTGACGACAAACAAGACTCAATCAAAGTCTGGCAATTCGACGCTCGCGGTGATATCCCTTGAGACTGCAGGTTTGACGCGGCAGACCCTGCCACAACCGAGTCCTTCGCTTTCCAGACCTGTCATTCCCTTTCCAGACCTGCTGTGCCCGGGGTCTCTCGACCGGGGCACGACGCCGACCGAAGGTCTCCTTTTCACAACCGGAGTTTCAGATACCACCCAAAGGGGAGGAGGTGACCGGATGTGAAAACCGTAGCAAACTAACAACTAAAAAGCGAAAAAGTCTGCGAGGGGAGAAGGGACTCGCTGCCGGCTTTTTCTCGTAGTCAAAAGCGAAAAAGTCTGCAAGGGGGGGACTGGCTGCGCTTCGCAGCGAATCGCACGAAAACCAACGGGCTTCTTGCGCTCGATTCACTTTGCCGCCTTCAAGAACACAATCAGGTCGGCAAGCTGCTGCGGCGTGAAATGTTTGTCAAGCCCAGCTGGCATGACGGAGATTTTACCCGGTTGGCGAACGTCAATCGCGTCTGGTGCGATGCGAACCACCTTTTCCACATCAATCTGAAGGACCAATTCGGTATCGGTTTCATTGCGTACCAAGCCGTTGTAGACTTTGCCATCGCCTGTGACGATCGTGGTCGGTTCGTAGCTGCGGACAAAGCTCAGGTTGGGAAAGAGAATTGATTCGAGCAAATCGCGTTCGGTGCGAATGTTGCCGATCCGTGTCAGATCCGGTCCAAGTCGGCCACCAAGGTAGCCCATGCCATGGCAACTGAGGCAGGCAGCTTTGCTGTTATGGAACACCTGCTGGCCGCGGCGGATGTCACCGCCATCGACCAACTTCACAATTGATTCCAATTGCAAAATCTTTTCCCGGTTATCACGCTCAATCTCTGCAAACAACGGCTTCGCCCGTCGCCTGACGGTATCTCCAAAACCGGCCAACTGTTGTCGAAGTCGTTCGACGGTCAGTGACGACGCGACGGGCGACTTACCGAGTGCATCGACAAGTCGGAAGCCAACCTGTGAGTCCTTTGATCTGGCAAACATCTCCATCAGCCGCCGCAACTCCATCGGCCCCGTGGCGCTGGTCGCCTGAGCAACGGATTGAAGGTGCTCGCTTGAGAGAGGCGTGCTTACCAAAATGTCCACTGCCAGAGCGCGGATCGAAACAGGCTGGTCGACGGATAACCGATCACAGAGGAACTCGACTCCGTCGGTATCCGCTTTGCGGCTGGAGCGAGGAATCGCGACAAGCGCCTGCATGCGAATCTCGTCCGGCAGCTGATCGCGTGCCGAGATCTGCGTTAAGAGTTCGACAAACTCGGGCACCGGCTTCGCACCTGAGAGTTCGCGAATCGCAACGACCGTGCCAGCGACGATCTCCGCGTCAGGCGATTGCAGCCGCCTTCGCAACGGACCAATCCAGGATTCCGGTACAGTCCGCAACCCACTATTCTGAATTGCCGCGACGATGGCAACGCGCGTCGGTTCGGCCGTGCCGTTTCTGTCGAGTTGTTGACCCATCAATTGTTGGATTGACCTGGAGTGAGCAAAACGGGCCAGCCGCTGAGACAATCGGTCGAGTCGCGCCCGATCGGTGTCGTCGCGAACGAGTTGTTCTTGGAAATAGTCGGCCAGGTCGCCGGCCCATTCTGGATGTTGATTAGCGACCCACCAAGCGGTCTCGTTCAAGACCGCGTTCGGGGAACCAAGCAACGTCTGCACATCGGCAAAACGGATCCCGCCGGACGGCATTTGATCCAAGGCGATCAACGCAGCGCTGCGGACCCGAGGTCGCGGATCCTGCAACAACGCTCGGACCGGTGTTGCTGTGCCTGTCTCAATCACGGCGAAGATCAACGAGTGTTCCACTGCGCGGTCTGTAACATCGTCGCTGGCTGCTAACAAATCAGCGATCACATTAGGATCGCCCAGTCGCCCGAGCGCTTCTGCGGCGGCGCGGCGATTGGCCAGACTATCGCTGGTCAAAAGATAACGAAGCTTCTTGTTCGCACGGGCATCGCGCCGGATGCTGACTGAATGCAAGGCGGCTTGGCGCACTGTTTCGTCTTCATCGCCCAACGCGACACGAACGGCCGGGCGCGCCTCGGAGTGGTCGTTCTGAGTCAAAGCCCAGACGGCCTGAAGTCGCTGATCGCGATCGTCTGATGTCGTCAGAATCTCCTGCAATTCGCTGATCGGCGTTACGCCTCGGCTGCCCAATAACTTCCTGGCGCGATTACGAATCGCCCATCGTTTGTCCGCCAGCAGGGCGACCAGTTCGCGATCGGAGATCGACGGCCACAGGATCTTTGTGCCGCGTGGATCCACGACTTTGTGGGATCCCGTACGGCGAACGCGATAGACTCCACCCAGAATATCAGGCTTTCCCAGCTGCGAAGTCGGACAACACATCTTGTACCAACCGCCGGTATCGATCACCAACAGGCTGCCGTCGGCGTCTTCGATAACGTCGGTTGGATGAAAGTTCAGACTGTCGCAGACGAGAAAATCCGTATCCTTCGTCTGGAAGGAACCGCCGTCGGGCTGCAAGACGTGCCGAATGATCTTGTGCATATTGAACGAACAGGCCAGCACGTTGTCTTGAAAGTCGGCACCCAGATGGTTCGTCTCTAATCGCGCCAGCCCGCAGGGTGCCGACGCGCCTCCGTGATGCGTCAGCGCGGGCATGAGCGGCCCCGTCCGCGGATGGCCGTCCAGCACGCCATGCGCCTTCCCATAGACGCCGCCGTAGATCGCGTGAATGATCCCGTCGCGTTGGCCGGCTGCCGGATGCACCAAGAACGTCGTCGAGAAAATCCGTTCGCCACCTGGTGTGAACACGACTTCAACAGGATTGTCCATTCCGCCGGTCATGACGGCTTCAATCGGGCCGCCGCTGGGATGGCGACGAAAGATATGCGCCGCCTTGGTCCGCCACGACTGGCCATCATGACCGTGGTATTCCTGTTCAGCAAACGCACCCTTGCACCAATGAAACCAGCCATCCGGTCCCAAGTACGGTCCGTGCATATCGTTCCCGCAATGGGTCAGCGTCTTGCCGTCAAACCAGACCTCGCGCGTGTCGGCCTGACCGTCGCCGGTGGTGTCAGTCAGTTTCCAAATGTGCGGCGGCGCTCCAACGTACAGCGACCCTTCGTGCCACAATGTTCCCTCGGGAAACATCATCTTGTCGGCAAACACCACACTCTTGTCAAACCGGCCATCGCCATCTGTGTCTTCCAAACGAACAATGCGATGGGGCTTCTTTCGAAGTTGAATCTTGACGTCTTCGTTCGAACCGCTGGAGTCACCGATATAGAGCCGGCCCCGTTCGTCGAAATCGGCACTAATGGGCCGGTTCACCAGGCCGGGTCCCGCAACTTGCTCGATCTCAAAACCCTCCGGCAAGGTAAAGCGGAATCCGTTGAGCTCGGTTTCGCCGGCACTAGCGAGCGATCCACAGCAAATGCATAGCGTTGTCACAATCCAGAGGCAGGCGAACAGGCTGCGGTCAGTCCAGCGATTCATGTCGAGATCCCTTTGTTAGTCGTTGTTAGTCGTTGTTCGCTCCGCGAACATCACGTATTGTGCGCGGCGCAAACAACGATTCTGGGCGTCACGTAATGTTCGCGGAGCAAACAACGACTATGGCCTCATGAATTGCGGGCGTCGACGATCTCTCGGGCGAATCCCGTGAATCTGTTGTCGGCGAGCTTGATGTTGCCTGCGTGTTGGTCAATGCGGATACCGATACGTTCCATCGGTTGGCGGCTTTCGCGAATTTCGTTGCTTGCGATCGTCACGTCTTTTGTTTTACCCTGAATGTCGATCGCAACGCCGTCCGCGCCACCGCTGTCGATGATCCGGTTGTTCTCGACCGTGTTGCGATTGGCCCAGAAATCCTGGCCGCGTGTGTCGTTGCGAAACAGAATACCGACTTTGCCGCTGTTGGTAATTGTGTTGTCGCGCATCACATTGTCCGTGTCGTTGTGGCCAATCGATATGCCGTAGCTGCGATTGGCGTCGATCTTGTTTCCTTCGGCCAACCCGTATTTGACACCCCAGCACCAGAACAGTCCCAGGTCATTTCGGTGGAGCTTGTTGTTGCGAATCAGCGGTCGCTGCGAACCGGAACCAGGGTGGACGCCTAAGTTTGTGTTGTCATGACTGTAACAGTTCTCAACAACCACATCGTGGCAGATCTGAAAGCTGATTCCGTCGCCGTTGTAGTTGCGCGTCTCGGTGTCACGAATCGTGTAGCGATTGCAATCTTGCAGGAAAATGCAGCCACCATAGTTTCCGTTGAAGTTTTCGTTATTCGCCCGATTGCCATCCAGCGTGAGGTTCTCGATCAGGACGTCGGCGGTGTGTTCGCTGGAGAAGAGCGGAAACAACGACGCGCTAGTCGGCGAGCCGGTCAGCCAGAGGTTCTTCCGCAGCCCATCGTTTAGTTTGAACCGGTTTCCCGATCGGGCGACGAGTGTCCGCTTAATGACTTCCTGGCCACCGTTGTGTGGGTTCTTCGCGCGCAACACAATGCCATCGCCAACGCGAAACCCTTTGGGCTCGGCGAGTGTGATCTCCTGGTCGTACCAGTCCGAGTCCGCGGACAGGGCAACCGAATGCGAGTCAATCTTGGTGATAATCGATTCGGCACCGCTGCCCAGAATGCGAATCTTCTCAGGCAAGAACACCGAGTTTCGTAGTGTGTAGGTACCCGGCAGAATACGCACCGTACCGCCGCCCAGCCGCGCGACATAATCGACAGCCGCTTGGAGCACCTTATCATCACGACCGACCAAATCGGCTTTGTCGTGGCCGACGGTGATTGTCAGTCGTTCATCCCAATCTGGTTCGTGTCTGTCGTCGCCGTCTGTTGCGCGAGGATGTGTTGGGCGCGGCGGCCCGTCTGCCAGCGCTCGGCTGCCCATCAACACAGCGGCGCAAGCTGCCGATCCGGCACCAAGAAACTGTCTTCGTCTGAGTCGTGAAGTGATCATGGCGGTTCTTCTCTCCAGCGGGGTTTGCAAATGATTGCACAGTCGACTTCGAGCAATAGGCTGGCAGATCCAGAGATTCTGAATTGCGAACCGCACATTCATTAACTGAGCATCGCTTAGAACCAGCCAATGAATAATCGTCGCATTTGTAGGACGGGCACTCCTGCCCGTCTAATCGTTGACGACGGGCAGGAGTGCCCGTTCTACAACCGGTTCGCGCCAGTTGTTTCATAGCTGATCCTCAGCGGGGCGTCGCAGATTGCCATCATGGTACACCAGCACGCCACAGGAATGCCAGCAAGATCGCCAAAGCGGCATGGCTGGCATGATGGCAGTTGCGAGTGAAGCAGGAGCACAAACCGCCTGTTCCGGCTGAGCATCGTTCGCAGGAACAGCGATGGCACGAAAGAGCCGATGGAAATGACCGGTCAACGGCGTCAGACGAGACAGGCATTGAACCTACATTGACGGTTACTCTTGGTAGGTAACGTGATGCCCTGCTTGCACACAAAACTTGAAAAAGACCGACTGATGCACCATGATTGTGCACAGTATCACAGCGGAGTGAACCGGAGGAAGAAACGATGAGACACATGACCCATTTGATTTTGTGTTTATTGCTTGGGAATTCAGTTCTCGCCGATGACGGCCCAGCCGCTGCGTCCAAACCTGCGCAAGGTAATACGCCAAAGGGGCAGGTAGAGAAGATTTCCGACGTAGAGCTACCTCAGATCCCGAACCCTTTCGCGGATGCGGATCCGTTCGGTGCGATAGCTGCGAAAGAGCAGGATGACAAAAAAGCTGGCAAAACAGATTCTGGCGGCGGTGACCCATTTGGCGATTCAGCTCCAGATTCAGATCCTTTTGGTCAGCAAACTGATGCGGCTGGCACAGCAGCTAGCTCAATCGGCGACGATCCCTTCGGCCAATCAGCTCCACGCAACCCAGCTTCACCCAAGCGTGCCGTGGCGAG
>JASLRF010000462.1 GCA_030744095.1 Pirellulaceae bacterium
CTCTTCCACCACCTCTCCGACGCACCAAACCCCTGGGGGAAAGGGGGACCTCTGCGCACCCATCATCCGGTTATCCAAAAAACAACCGGAAGACTATCAGACCACGGCCAATCTTGGCTCTCATGAATAATCCGGGTTAGAGGCAATTGCGATCTGTGAGGAATTGACCGGACGACCATTGAACTGGAGATACAGCGAGACCAATCGAACTGGGGATCACATCTGGTGGATCAGTGACGTGAGAAAGTTCCAGTCGCATTATCCCGAGTGGAAACTCGAGTACGGTATCGGCGAGATCTGCCGAGAGATCTATCAGAATAACGTGGAACGCTGGTTGGAGACCTTTGTATCATGATTGACCGAGGTCGTCACAACGTCCTTGGAGTAATGGTCAACGCGCTGGACTATGAAGCGGCCGTTGCCCAGGTCGCGTCGGCGGGACACGCGCGTCGCCCCTTGGCGGTTTCTGCACTGGCCGTCCACGGCATCATGACCGGAGTGTTTGACGCCGAGCATCGGTATCGACTGAATGCACTCGACCTGGTCGTACCAGACGGACAGCCCGTCCGGTGGGCATTGAACCGGCTCCACCGTACTGCCTTGACCGATCGCGTGTACGGTCCGACTTTGATGTTGAAGGCCTGCGAGAAGGCCGCAACCGAAGGTCTACCAATTTTTCTTTTTGGGGGATCGGAGTCGTTACAGAAGACCCTGCAAAAGAAGCTGGTCGAGCGATTTCCTAGACTGCAGATCGCCGGCGGGCAAGCATCGAAGTTCCGCCAGCTGGCGCCGGAAGAACGCGACCAGACGGTGGCGCACATACAGGCTAGCGGTGCGGCGATTACGTTCGTCGGGCTGGGATGCCCTAAGCAGGAAGTCTGGGCGTACGAGTTTCGAGACGCCCTGTCGATGCCCATCTTGGCGGTGGGGGCGGCATTCAATTTCCACGCCGAGTTGCTTCCACAAGCACCTCGCTGGATGCAGGCCTCAGGTTTGGAGTGGTTCTATCGACTGGCTGAGGAACCCAGTCGACTTTGGCGACGCTATCTGCTGCTGAACCCGCTCTATGTCTCGATGCTGATGCTGCAGGCGACGCGTCTGCGTGCATTTAATCCTGCCCACACGATCGAGCCCAAGCGGGAACTTCGGTACGGGTAGAGCGAATTATGCAACTCGCCGCAACCGCAGCAGCAGACTGTTGGTGACCACAGATACGCTACTGGCCGCCATCGCCAGGGCAGCCAGCGCCGGTGGAACGCGGAAACCCAACCAAGGCACAAACATGCCTGTGGCCAATGGCACTAACAGCAAGTTGTAGGCGAAGGCCCAGAATAAGTTCTGCCGAATGGTCCGCAGCGTTTGACGCGAAAGGCGAATGGCGTTGGCCACCGCCAGTAAATCGTGCTGCACGAGGACGACGTCAGCTGTCTCGATTGCCACGTCGGCACCCGTCCCTAAGGCGATTCCCAGGTCGGCGGTAGCGAGTGCTGGAGCGTCGTTGATCCCGTCGCCAACCATCGCGACTGTACACCCCTGCTCACGCATTCGGCGCACATGCTGCTCTTTATCCTCCGGTAAAACTTCCGCAATGACTTCCCCGATCCCTACGTCAGCTGCAATGCGCTCGGCCGTTGCACGCTTGTCGCCAGAGAGCATTACCACGCGGAGCCCAAGCTGCTTCAGCTGCCGGACAGCCTGGCAGGCATTCGGAGTGACCGTATCTTCGGCAATCAACGTCCCCGCAAACTTGCCTCCAATCGCCACCATTAGTGCTTGCCGGCCTTCACCTCTGCTTCGGTTCGCAAACAATCGTGTGTCGGCTGGCAGCGCGACTTGAAATTGGTCGAGCAAGCGGTCGTTTCCCACCAGGATCTGCCTTCCCTGGCACATGGCCTTGATCCCAGCACCGGGCGCGACACTCAGTGCCGAAGCAGATGGCAGTTCAAGCCCTAGTTCTTCGGCCCTATTGACCACAGCGAGAGCCAGGGGATGGCTGCTGAGATGTTCGACGGCCGCGCTGATCGCCAACAGCTCGTTGACTGTAGTGCCCTCGGCCGGACGGGTATCCACGATCTGGGGCCTGCCCGAGGTGATGGTACCGGTCTTGTCCAGCACTACGGTGTCCAGCTGGCCAGCAATCTCGAGCACCCTGGCGTCTTTAATCAGGATGCCCGCTTCCGCTCCGCGTCCAGTGCCGACAATGACCGCCATCGGAGTTGCCAGGCCTAGCGCGCAGGGGCAGGCCACCACCAGCACGGCAACCGCACAGCTCAAACCAAAGCGCCAGTCCGCCGCGAACAGCCACCAGACAGTCAGCGTGATCGCGGCTGTTGCCAACACAACGGGAACGAACCAGGAAACAACTCGATCGGCCAGTCGTTGCACGTCCGCTTTGGATTCTTGTGCGCGGCGAACCAGGTCGATGACTCGATCGAGCGCCGTCGAGCCCGTAACCTGTGTTACCGTTGCGGTCAGTGAGCCTTGACCGTTGATGGTTCCAGCCAACACCACATCTCCCGGTCGCTTGTTAACAGGCAACGATTCGCCAGTCAACCAGCTTTCATCCACTTCGCTTTCTCCCGTCACGACATTAGCGTCTACCGGCACCCGATCGCCAGGACGAATGAAGATCTCTTCGTCGATACGAATGTCTGTCGAGCTTACCGTCTGCAGTTGTCCATCCCGTAGCACAATCGCTTCGTCCGGCGTCAAATCCATCAAGCGAAATATCGCGCGGGATGCTCGACCACGGGCACGCGATTCCAGGTACTTTCCCAGTGTGATAAACGTCAAAATCATCGTGGCATCAACCAGCGTCATCACGCTGGTTCCCAGTATAAGTCCGGCAACACCGTGCCCATATGCGACACCCGTTCCGAGCGCCACGAGAGTATCCATGTTGACCGAAAGATGTCGCGCGCGCTCCCACGCACCGAGAAAGTACGGCCAGCCGACATACAACTGCACGGGAGTCGACAGTGCAAACGTCCACCAGGCCAATGTTGCTGGTGCGGGAGTCGCAAAGTAATGCAAGATGACCAGCGGCACCAGCAAGGCGACTCCCACGATCATGCGACAATACCATCCGCGCATTTCGCGTTGGTGTCGCTCGCTGTGCGGGCCGGCACGTCGATCCGCGGTAATCGTTGCGGGGTAACCGGACTTGGCGGCAGCTGCGACCAGGTCATCGGCATCAATGGCGTCGGCGGTGTAGTAAATCGTCGCCTGGTTTGTCGCCAGATTGACATGGGCTTCGGCAACTCCACCAACCGAAAGAAGCGCCGATTCGACGCGCGCCACACACGAAGCGCAGTGCATACCAGCGATTTCCAAGACGATCGTGGTCATACGGCAAGACCCTTGGGATCAGCCAAGAAACAACTGTCGCGAAACGGTCGT